>DAOTYM010000213.1:0-16091 GCA_034434775.1 Anaerolineae bacterium
GCGAGCGGCTGTCTGCGCGTCGCCCTTCGGCGCGGGCTCCTGTCATTCCTCCCACGTCCACTCCCATTCCCACCGCCACGGTGGGGACGGCCCGCGCGGGAAGGCGAAGGGGAGCACCTGACCCGCTAGCGCAGCAAAGCACTTTCCGGGCGTGGCCGTCCACCCAGGGTGGCCACGCCCTTCGTTTTCGGCACCGAGAGCCCCCGCACAGCCTGCACCTCCTCAATGGCGAGCACACCAAAGGGACTCCAAGTGACAACAGGCGTGGCCCCCGAACAGGCCAGGCCCCAAAGAGCACTCTACCTTCTTGAGGAGGGCAGCGCATGGACATCCGATCCCTGGACGAACTCCACCCCCAAGAGGTGGAGGCCCTCGTCGCCCGGAACCGGGAAGCCTTCCGTGAGGTCCTGCCGCAGGTACAGGAGATCGTGGCCCGGGTCCGGGCGGAGGGCGACGAGGCACTCCACCGCTTCACCCGCGCCTTTGACGGCGTGGACCTCCCCTCCCTGGAGGTCACCCCCGAGGAGACGCGCCAGGCCTACGCCGCCGTGGACGAGGGCCTCCTGAAGGCCCTGCGGAAAGCCGCCGCCCACATTGAGCGGTACCACGCCCTCCAGCGCCCAGAGGAGCGCCTCGTCCCCCTCGCCCCAGGCCTGGAGGCCGGGTGGGTGGTGCGGCCCATAGAGCGGGTGGGATGCTATGCGCCCGGCGGGCGCGCCGTCTATCCCTCCTCTGTCCTCATGACTGGCGTGCCCGCTCGGCTGGCCGGGTGCCCGGTCCGCATCCTCTGCGTGCCCCCGGGTCCCGATGGCTCCGTCCCTGCCCCTACCCTGGTGGCAGCCGACCTGGCTGGGTTCCAGCGGGTCTTCAAGGTGGGCGGCGCCCAGGCCATCGCCGCCATGGCCTACGGCACGGAGACGATCCCCAAGGTGGACAAGATCTTCGGTGCAGGGAACCTCTGGGTCACCGCGGCCAAGGTGTGGGTGAGCCAGGACGTCGCAGTGGACCTGCCGGCTGGCCCCAGCGAGGTCCTCATCCTGGCCGACGAGGCCGCCCCACCCCGCTGGGTGGCGGCGGACCTCCTGGCCCAGGCCGAACACGGCCCCGACTCCGTGTGCCTTCTGGTGACGACCTCCCCCACCCTGGCCCGGGCTGTGGCGCGGGAGGTGCAGGCCCTCGCCCGGAGCATCCCCACTGGAGAGCGGGCCCTCGCCGCCCTGGAGCGGAACGGCGCGCTCCTGGTCGCCAGGGACCTGGACGCAGCGGTGGAGTTCGCCAACCGCTTCGCCCCGGAGCACCTCCAGATCGTGGTGCGAGACCCAGAAACGATCCTGCCGCGGGTGACCCACGCTGGGTCGGTCTTCCTCGGGGCCCACAGCCCCGTGGCCGCCGGCGACTACGCCAGCGGCCCCAACCACGTCCTGCCCACGGCTGGCGCGGCGCGGTCCTACGGAGGGCTTTCCCTCTGGGCCTTCCTGCGCCTCGTCCCGGTCCAGCGCCTGACGCCCCAGGCCCTGGCCGACCTGGGGGAGGCCGTCGTGCGCCTGGCCCAAGCCGAAGGGCTCCCCGGCCACGCCCAGGCCGTGCGCGTCCGCTTGGAGGAGGCGCAGTGATGGACGAGACGCTTCCGCTCCCGCTGAGGACCGACCTCTTGCAATGGCCCGGCTTCCAGGAGCCCCAGGCCCCAGCAGCCCCTGAGCCTGGGCCGGGCATCCTGAAGGCCGACGCCAACGAGAACCCCTACGGCTGCCTCCCCCAGGTGCGGGAAGCCCTGGCCGCGCTCTCGCCGTGGCTCTACCCCGACGCGACCTACACCCGCCTGCGGCAGGCGGTCGCCCGCTACTGCAGCCACGGGATCGGCGCGGAGCAGGTCGTCCTGGGCAACGGCGCGGACGAGGTGATTGACCTGGTCCTGCGGGCCACCCTGGAGCCCGGGGACGAAGCGGTCAACTTGCCCCCCACCTTCGGCATGTACGAGTTCTTCGCCCGCCTGAACCGGGGTCAGGTGGTGGAGGTCCCCCGGGACGAAGCCTTTGAGGTCCCCGTGGCGGAGGTCCTCAAAGCCCTGACCCCGCGCACCAAGGTCATCGTGGTCTGTTCGCCCAACAACCCCACGGGCAACCCCCTCCCCCCAGAGGACCTGCTCGCCCTGCTGGAGACAGGCCGGTGGATCCTCTTGGACGAGACCTACTACGAATGCAGCGGAGAGACGGCCGCGCCGCTCCTCCGGGAGTGGTCCAACCTGGTCCTCGTCCGCAGCCTCAGCAAGTGGGCTGGCCTGGCCGGCCTGCGGCTGGGGTACGGCCTGATGTCCCCCGCCCTGGCGGAGTTCCTGCAGCGCATGCGCCCGCCCTACAATGTCAACGCCGCGGCGGCGGCCGCCGCCCTCGTCAGCCTGGAGCACGCCCCCCTGGCCCTGGCCCACGTCCGCCAGATCGTGGAGGAACGGGAGCGCCTCTTCGCCCGCCTGCAGGCTTCGGAGGTCCTCCGCCCCCTCCCTTCGCAGGGCAACTTCCTCCTCTGCTTCGTGGAGCGGGGCGAGCCAGCGGACCTGCGGGCCTTCTTGGAGGCCCAGGGCATCTGGCTCAGGTGGTTCGGAGGCCCGCGCCTCGGCCGCGCCGTGCGCATCACCGTGGGCCGGCCACAGGATTCGGAGCGCATCCTGGAAGCGCTGACGGCATGGAGGGAGCGGCGATGAACCGCGTGGAGGTCCTCATCTTTGACATGGACGGTGTCCTGGTGGACGTGCGGGAGTCCTACAGGGAGGCTGCCCGCCGCACGGCCACGGGGTACCTGGAGCGGCTCCTGGACTGGCCTCCTGGTTTCCTGGACGTCATCACCCTGGAGGACGTCGCCGCGCTGAAACTGGCCCGCGGCTTCAACAACGACTGGGCCCTCACCACAGCCCTCATCGCCCTCTACCTGGCCCACCTGCCGCCCCTCCCGGCGCCGCGCCTCCCCCCGTCGCCCTCAGCCCGGGAGGTGCTCCAGGCCCTCTGGGGCACCGGGTCTGACGTCGCAGCCCAGGCCCCGGCCCTCTGGGCCCAGGTGGATGTAGCCTCCTTCGCCCAGCAGGTGGCGGCCGCCGGCGGAGGCCTGGAGGGCGTGGACCGCGTCCTGGGGGATTTCCCGAACCGCGCCCACCTCTTCGCCGAGGGCGACCTGCGGCGCACGAACCTCGTCCAGCGCCTCTTCCAGGAACTGTACCTCGGGCGGGACCTCTTCGTCCGCACCTACGGCGAGGAGCCCATCTGGCATGAGGGCGAGGGCCTCATCGCGCGGGAGCGGCTCATCCCCTCGCCGCGCACGCTGGAGGCCCTGGCGGCGCGCCTCCCCCTGGCCATCGCCACCGGCCGCCCCCGCGCCGAAGCCCGCTACGCCCTGGACCAGTTCCGCATCGCGCCCTATTTCACGGCCGTGGTGGACCTGGAGGACGTGCAGGCGGAAGAGGCCCAAAGAGGGGAAAGGCCCCTGGGCAAGCCCCACCCCTATTCCCTCCTGGAAGCAGCCTGCCGGGCCGGGGGCGATGGCCGGGCCTGCGCCTACGTGGGCGACCAGCCTGACGATATGCGCGCCGCGCGCCGGGCAGCCGAGGTGCAGCCCTTCCTGGGCATCGGCTGCACCGCCATGGCGCAAGACCGGGATCGGGCGGCGCGGTGCCTCTGGGAGGCTGGCGCAGATTTCGTCGTGGAGCACCCCGACGACCTCCTGGACCTAGACCTTTGGCGAGGTGGACAAGGATGAACCGAAGGGGAAGCGTGAAACGGATCACACGGGAAACCCAGGTGGAGGTAGACCTGGACCTGGACGGCTCTGGCCAGTGCCACGTGCGGACAGGCGTGGGCATGCTGGACCACCTCCTCGCGGCCCTGGCCCGCCACGCCCGGTTTGACCTACGGGTGCAGGCTCAAGGCGACCTGGAAGTGGACGAGCACCACACCGTGGAGGATGTGGCCATCTGCCTGGGGATGGCCCTGAAGGAGGCCCTGGGCCCAGGGCACGGCATCGTCCGCATGGGCCACGCCCTGGTGCCCATGGACGAAGCCCTGGCCCAGGCCGCGGTAGACCTGGGCGGCCGCCCCTACGCCGTCTGCCGGGGCGAGTTCCGCGGGGAGCGCATCGGCGACATGGGCACGGACCTGGTCTGGCACTTCCTGGAGAGCCTGGCTGCCCACGGCTCCTTCTGCCTGCACGCCGAGGTCCTCTACGGCCGCAACGACCACCACATGGCCGAAGCCCTCTTCAAAGCCCTGGGCCGCGCCCTGGACATGGCCACCCGCCCCGACCCACGCTTGGGCGGCGAGCCCCCCAGCACCAAGGGGGCAGTGGAGGTGGAACGCCCATGATCGCCATCGTGGACTACGGCATCGGCAACATCCGCAGCGTCTTCAAGGCCTTCCAACACCTGGGGGCCGAGGTCACGCTGGCCGGGGATGGCAGGACCCTGAAGCGGGCCGACGGCGTGGTCCTGCCGGGAGTGGCGGCCTTCGGCGATGCCATGGCCAGGCTCCAGGCGCTGGACCTCATCACCCCCCTGCGGGAGGCCGTGGCCGCGGGCAAGCCCTTCCTCGGCATCTGCGTGGGGATGCAGGTCCTCTTTGAGGAAAGCGAGGAACTGGGCCTGCACCGTGGCCTGGGCCTTCTGCCCGGCCGGGTGCGGCGCTTCGCCGGGCCTGTGCGCGTGCCCCAGATCGGCTGGAACCAGGTCTTCCCAGTCCGAGAGGACCCACTCCTCGCCGGCATCCAGCCGGGGGACTGGGTTTACTTCGCCCACTCCTACTACGCCGAGCCTGCCGATCGGTCGTTGGTCCTGGCCGAGACGGTCTACGCCGCCCCCTACCCCTCGGTTGTAGGCCGGGGGCGCCTCTACGGCATCCAGTTCCACCCCGAAAAGAGCCAGGCGGTTGGCCTGCGGGTGCTCGGCAACTTCATCGCCCTGGTGGAGGGGAGGCAACCATGATCGTCCTGCCCGCCATTGACCTGCGCCAGGGCCGCTGCGTGCGCCTGGAGCAGGGGCGCTTTGACCGGGAAACCGTCTTCTCCGACGACCCGTTGGCCGTGGCCGAGCGCTGGGCCGCGGAGGGGGCGGAGTGGCTCCACGTGGTCAACTTGGACGGTGCCCTGGGGGAAGGCTCTCCCAACGAGGCGGTCATCGCCCGCCTGGTGCGGTCCGTGCCGGTCCAGGTCCAGTTGGGGGGCGGCCTCCGCTCGCTGGAAGCGGTGGCGCAGGCGTTGGAGTGGGGCGTTGCCCGCGTCGTGCTGGGGACTCTGGCCGTCCGGGACCCTGGAGCGGTGGCAGAGGCGGTCCGCCGGTTCGGGGCCGAGCGGGTGGCCGTGGCCGTGGATGCCCGCGATCGGCTCGTCGCCGTGCAGGGTTGGACCCAGCAGACGGCGTGGCGGGATGTGGCCTTCGGCCAGCACCTGCGGGACCTGGGCCTGCGCTGGTGCCTCTACACCGACATCTCCCGGGATGGCACCGGCAGCGGCCCCAACCTGGCGGCTACCGAGGAGATGGCCCGCGAGACGGGCCTGCAGGTCCTCGCCTCGGGGGGCATCGCCACCCTGGAGGACGTGCGGGCCCTGTGCCGCCTGGCCCCGTGCGGCGTGGCGGGCATGGTCATCGGACGGGCCCTCTACACCGGCGCGCTCCCGTTGCCAGAAGTGCTGCGCCTGGTCCAGCGGGAGGCACTACGCGCGCAGGAGGGACGCACATGTTAGCCAAGCGCATCATCCCGTGCCTGGACGTGAAGGACGGGCGAGTGGTCAAGGGCATCCGCTTCCTGGGCCTGCGGGATGCCGGCGACCCGGTGGAAAGCGCCCGCTTCTACGACGAGGAAGGGGCCGACGAACTGGTCTTCTTGGATATCACCGCCTCCCACGAGGGGCGGGCCATCATGCGGGCCGTGGTGGAGCGGACGGCAGAGCAGGTCTTCATCCCCTTCACCGTGGGGGGCGGCATCCGCACCGTGGCGGACGTGGAGGAGATGCTCCGCGCTGGGGCCGACAAAGTCTCCATCAACACGGCCGCCGTGCAGAACCCCCGCCTCATAGAGGAAGGGGCCCGTCGCTTCGGCAGCCAGTGCATGGTGGTGGCCATTGACGCCAAGGGCGGGGCCCACACCCCCTCCGGCTGGGAGGTCTACACCCACGGCGGGCGCACCCCCACCGGGATGGATGCCGTGGCCTGGGCCCGCCAGGCCGTGGACCTGGGCGCGGGGGAGATCCTCCTCACCAGCATGGACACGGACGGCACCCGCCGCGGATACGACCTGCCCCTCCTGCGGGCGGTGACGCAGGCCGTCTCCGTGCCGGTCATCGCCTCGGGCGGGGCAGGGTGCCTGGAGCACTTCTACCAGGCCCTGACCGACGGCGGAGCCGACGCCGCCCTGGCCGCGTCCCTCTTCCACTACCGGGAACTCTCCATCCGCCAGGTGAAGGCCTACCTGGCCGAACGCAACGTGCGGGTGAGGTGGTCGCCATGAGCGAAGAACTGGCAGATTGGGCCGCCATCCGCTGGGACGAGCGGGGCCTGGTCCCCGCGGTCGTCCAGGACGCCGAATCGGGGGAGGTTCTGATGCTGGCCTACATGAACGCCGAAGCCCTGCGGCTGAGCCTCCAGACCCGAGAGACCCACTTCTGGAGCCGCTCGCGCCAGGAACTCTGGCACAAAGGGGCCACCAGCGGCCACGTCCAGCACATCCAGGAGGTCCGCGTGGACTGCGACGGCGACGCGCTCCTGGTGCGCGTGGTGCAAGAAGGGGTGGCCTGCCACACAGGCCACCGGTCCTGCTTCTACAGGGTGCTCTGCGATGGACGACTGGCAAATCCTTGAGGAACTGTGGCAGGTGATCCAGGACCGACGGCAGAACCCCCACCAGGGGTCCTACACCAGCCGCCTCTTCGCCCTGGGCGAGGACGAGATGGTCAAGAAACTGGGCGAGGAGGCGATTGAGGTCATCGTGGCGGCCAAATCGGGGCAGCCAGAGGCTGTGGCTCGGGAGGCGGCGGACCTCCTCTACCACCTGTGGGTCCTGCTGGCCCAGTGCGGGGTGTCCCCGGGCCAGGTCCTCGCCGAACTGCGGCGCCGGCGCGGCGCAGGAGGGACAGGGCGATGAAGGCTGAGCGCCCCCCTGGCCTGAACGACCGCCTGCCTGCGGAGGCGCGGGCCCTCCGCCTCTGCCAGGAACGCCTCCAGCGCGCCATGGCCTCCTTCGGCTACCGCGAGGTGGACACACCGGTCCTGGAGTACGTGGACCTCTTCCTGGCCAAGGCTGGGCCCGCACCTGGGGTGCGCCTCTACACCCTGGAGCAAGGGGGAAGGCGGCTGTGCCTGCGCCCGGAGTTCACCGCCCCCATCGGGCGCCTGTTCGTGGAGCACCTCCAGGGGAGCCCCCAACCGGTCCGGCTCCAGTTTGCTGGCCCCGTCTTCCGCCTGGAGACGCCCCAGCGGGGCCGCTCCCGCCAGTTCACCCTCGTCGGCGCAGAACTCCTGGGCGCGGAAGGCCCCTCGGCCGACGCTGAGGTCCTGGCCCTGGCCTGCACCGCGCTGGAGGAAGCGGGCGTCCGCCAGTACCAGGTGGATGTGGGGCACGTGGGCCTCGTCCAGGCTCTCCTGCAGGGGGTGGGCCTGAGCCCCCGAGGGCAGCAGTTCGTGCTGCGCCACATGGAGAGCCTCCGCAAGGCGCACCTCGGGCGATCTCACGTGGAACGCCTCCTGGATGCCCTCTACCCCCAGGAGGCCGAAAGCGCGCCCTTGGAAATCCCGGACGCCCTGGCCAACGGCACCCTGAAGGACGCCCTCGCCCGCACCCTGATCTCCCAGGGCGGCTTCCTGGGCAGCCGCGCCCCGGAGGAGGTCGCGGCGCGCCTGGTGGAGAAGCGGCGCGTCTCGCGGGAGCGGGACCGCATCCGGCAGGCCCTGGACCTGGTGGAGACCCTGGGGCACCTGGCCGGCCCGGCCCCGGAGGCCCTCCCGCGCCTGCGGGAACGCCTTCAGGACCGGGAAGGAGCCTTGAGGGCCCTCGCGGACCTGGAGGCCACGCTGAAACTCCTCCACGCCTACGGCATCCCCCAGGACCGGGTCCACCTGGACCTGGGGATGGGGAGGGGCATCCGCTACTACACCGGCCTGGTCTTTGAGATCCACGCGCCTGGCCCCCCCCGGGCGGACTCCCAACTGTGCGGCGGAGGCCGCTACGACGACCTCCTGCGGGAACTGGGCAGCCGCCAGGCCGTGCCCGCGGCGGGCTTTGCCTTCGGCCTGGAGCGGGTGGCCGCGGCCCAGGAAGAGGCCGCCCCACTGGCCCTGGCGCCGGACGTCTTGGTCATCCCCGTGGAGCCCGACGACGCCCCCTGCGCCATCCAGGTGGCGCAGACGCTGCGCCGGGAGACCGGCCTGGTGGTGGAACTGCAGGTCAAGGAGCACCTAGGGATAGGCCCCAGCCTGGGCCTGGCCGCCCGGCGGGGGATCGCCCTGGCCGTCATCGTAGGGGCCCAAGAGCGGGCCGAGGGAGCCGCCATCCTGCGCCGCATGGAGGCGCGGACGCAGGAGCGGGTTCCATTCCCGGCCCTGGCCCAGGCTGTGCTGGCTGCCCGGGAGGGGAGGAGAAAGTGAGCACGAAGCGAGAAGAGGGCACGGTGACCCTGGCCCTGCCCAGCAAGGGGCAACTGGAAGAAGGCACCCTCCAGTTCCTGGCTTCCTGCGGCCTGCGGGTGGACAAGGCCAACCCGAGGCAGTACCAGGCCGAACTGCCCGCGCTGCCCCAGGTGCGGGTCCTCTTCCAGCGGGCGGAGGACATCGTCACCCAGGTGGCCGCGGGGACCGCCGACCTGGGCATCACCGGCCTGGACCTGGTCATGGAAGAGGGCGAGCCGGGAGGACGCCTCTTCGTCCTGCACGAGGCGCTGGGCTATGGCCACTGCGACCTGGTGCTGGCCGTGCCCGAAGGCTGGCTGGATGTGGATTCCATCGCCGACCTGGCCGACCTGGCCCCGGAGTTCCGCGCCCAGCACGGCCGTGACCTGCGGGTGGCCACCAAGTTCCCGCAACTGGTGCGCGCCTTCCTCTACGAGCATGAGATCGTCCAGTTCCAGATCGTGCCCGGACACGGCGCCATTGAGGCTGCCCCGGCTCTGGGGTATGCGGACCTGGTGGCGGACCTCACCGCCACCCGCACCACCCTGCGGGAGAACCGCCTCAAGGAGATCGCTGGCGGGACCATCCTGCATTCGCAGGCCTGCTTCATCGGCAACCGGCAGGCCTTGCTGGAACGCCCCGCCGTGCTGGACGTGGCCTGCCGCATGCTGGACCAGATGGAAGCCGCGCTCGCTGGCCGCCGCCACCACACGCTGACAGCGCGCCTTGCCGCCGCGTCCGCCGAGGAAGCCAGCCGCCAGGTGCGGGGGCTCCTCCGCGGCACCGGGGCCCAGGTCCTGGCCCTCAGCCCCCTCCCTCCCCTGCCCCAGGCCCCCACGCCCCAGTGGAGCCTGGCCCTCTTGGTCCCAAACGATGCCCTGACGGACCTGGTCCAGCGGGTCCAGGAAGTGGCGTCGGGGCCGGTGGCCGTCACCCCCGTGCAGTACCTGTTCGCCCCAGGAGCGCGGACCAGCCACGGCCTCCTCACCCGCCTCAAGCGGGAGCGCCAGGCCCAGTAGGCCGCGTGTCCGACGCGGCCTACTGGGCGGCAGATGTGGCCCGCCGTCCGTGCGCCCCAACCTGCACGGACCGCCCCTTGCCTATTACATTATGTATAGTCGTAGAACCCCTTCCCGGTCTTGCGGCCCAGGTGGCCAGCCAGGACCATCCGCTTGAGGAGCGGCGGGGGCGCGTAGCGGGGGTCCTTGAACTCCTCAAACATGACGTTGGCGATGTAGTAGCATGTATCCAGCCCCACAAAGTCCAGGAGCGTCAGGGGGCCCATGGGGTGGTTGCACCCCAACTTCATGCCCATGTCAATATCCTCTTTGGAGGCCACGCCGTTCTCCAGGGCGCGGACGGCATCCAGCAGGTAGGGAACCAAGAGCAGGTTGACGATGAAGCCCGGGGCGTCCTTGGCCACGATGCAGGTCTTGCCCAGCGATTCGCCGAAGGCCCGCGCCTTGGCCAGCGTCTCCTCGCTGGTGAGGATGGTGCGCACCAGTTCCAGGAGCGGCATCACGGGCACGGGGTTGAAGAAGTGCATCCCCAGGACCTGGGCGGGACGCCCTGTCACCGAGGCCATCTCGGTGATGCAGAGGGACGACGTGTTGCTGGCGATGATGGCGTGGGGCGCGAGGATGCGGTCCAGGTAGGCGAAGACTTCCTTCTTTACCTCCATCTTTTCGGTGACCGCCTCTATGGCCAGGTCGCAGGGAGCCAGGTCGTCCAACGAGGTGGTGCCGGTCAGGCGGCCCAAGAGGGCCTCGGCGTCCTCGGCGGAGAGTTTCCCCCGCTCCACCGCACGGCCCACCGACTTGCGGATGTTCTGGAAGCCCTTGTCCAGCAGTTCCTGGTTTACCTCCCGGACGATGACCTCGTAGCCGGCCCGGGCGCACGTCTCGGCGATGCCGGAGCCCATGAGGCCACATCCCACAACGCCCACCTTGCGGATGCCCAGTTCGTCTGCCATGCTGCACCTCCCTTGTGCGGATTGTGAAGGGGCGAACGACCAGCCAGGAGGAGGATAACATAGCCCTGCCCGCGCGTCAAGGCCGAGGGTGGAAGGATACAGGGATGACTCATTCTTACAGAACTCTGACAGCCTTCCGGTGTGACAGACCGTAGACCGTAGGGCACGCCTCCTGGCGTGCCATCTAGCGTCCGGAAGAGCCGTTAAGGTCTTCCCTTTGTAAAAACGAGTCAGCCCTGTGGAAGGATAAGGCGTGAGGGGGAAAGGCGTTTGGGCGGGAGGCCTTGCCTGGCCTCCCGCCCAAAGGGGTCAGGCTCGGATCTCCTGGCGCTGGAACAGCACGTACCCCAGCGCGAAGAGCAAGATGGTCCCCCCGATCAGCCCCGTCAGGTGGGGCCAGACCAGGAGCAGGCTCTCCCGCAGGGGCAAGGGGTTGCCCAGCACCGCCCGGTACAACTGGAAGGGCAGGAGCAGCCCCACGGAGCGGACGGAGGGGTAGAGCAGGGCCAGGAGCACCTCGCCGTACAGGGTGTTGGGCGAGATCCGGTTGAGGGCCAGTTCCAACTGCTCCTGGGCCAGCACCTCCTCCACCAGCCCGTACTTCAGGGGGCGCAGCCAGGGCACCGCCAGCCCCACCAGCATCTCCCAGAAGACGGTGAAGAAGATCCACACGGCGATGGAGGCCAGCGCAGCCGTGGCCGGCTGGCGGAAGACGATGGAGAAGACCATGGCCAACGCCAGCCAGATGCCGCCATAGAAGATGGAAGCCAAGAGGAACCACAGGCTGCGGGCCACTTCCTCGCCGCTGGGAGGCACCCCCAACCCCACGATCCCCATGCCGATGATGAGGAGCCAGATAACCGTGAGGGTCAGGGCCAGGGTGCCCAGCCGGGCCAGGAACTTGCCCAGGAGAAAAGCATCCCGGTAGATGGGCTGCGCCAGGATGCGCGAAAGGCTCCGCCGGCTGAACTCGCTGTTCACCGCGTCAAAGGCCAGCGCGATGGAGATGAGCGGGATGAGGAAGACCAGGAAGCCGGCAAAGGACGGCAGAGGGTCCCGCCCAGTGGTGAACAACTTCAGGAGCAGGAAGGGGTCCTCCCCCACCGTGTTCCGCAGGTCCTGCACGGAGATGAAGACCGTGCCGGCGGCCGTCAGGGCGATCAGCACCTCCAGGATGCGCATGCGGGCGCTCGTCAGAGAATCGGCCATCTCCTCCATGATGACCGCCCCCAGGCCGGTCCAGGGCGACCCCTCCCGAGCACGCACGACACGGGTGGACTCATGCTGCTGCGACATGTTCCACCTCCTGGAAGTAGCGCGCGTAGATGTCGTCCAGGCTGGGCATCTCCACCTCCAGGCCCAGCAGCCGCCCCCCGGCCTTGACCACCGCCTCGGCTGCCTCAGCGCGGAGGTCCCGGCGGGCCACCACCCGGTACCGGTTGCCGTCCTCCTTCTCCACCCCCACCGCGTCCGGCAGGCCCTTCAGGGCATCCACCAAGGCCGAGGACGGCCCCTCCGCCTCCACCCGGATGTGGTAGGCGCTGCCCAGCACCTGCTGGGCCAGTTCCGGCACCGAGCCCTCCAGGACCATGCGCCCCCGGTAGAAGAGGCCCACCCGGTCGCACACCGCCTGCACCTGGTGCAGGAGGTGGGACGAGAGGAGGACGGTCACGCCCTCTGCCTTCAGGTCCCGCACGATCTGGAGGAAGCGGCGGGCCACCTCGGGGTCCAGGCCCTGCGTCGGCTCGTCCATGATGACCAGTTGGGGCCGCTTGAGGAGCACCTCCGCCACGCCCAGGCGCTGGCGCATCCCTCGCGAGAAGGTGGCCACAGGGCGGTCGGCCACGTCGGAGAGGCCCAGCCGCTCCAGCACCTCGTCAATCCGCCGGTGGGCCTCCTCCCGGCCCAGTCCGTTGAGCCGGGCGATGTAGAACAGGTTCTGCCGCGCCGTCAGTTCGTCGTAGAAGCCCATCTGCTCGGGCATGTAGCCCACCCGGGCCTTGACGCTCAGCGGCTGGAGGACGGGGTCCAGCCCCAGCACCCGGACGGTGCCCGCGGTGGGTTCCGTCAGGCCGAGGAGCATCAGGATCGTGGTCGTCTTCCCCGCCCCGTTGGGCCCGAGGAGCCCGAAGACCTCTCCCCGGTGCACCTCCAGGTCCAGGGAGTCCACAGCGACCACGTTTCCGTACCGCTTGGTGAGCCCCTTGGCTTCAATCACCAAGTCGCTCATGGCCGGACCCTCCCGCCCTAGCGGCGGCCGAAGCGCATCACCGCCAGGGCCACCACACCGACAGCGATGGCGATCAGGGCCACCCCCACCACACCCCAGAGGGTAGAAGTGCGCACCGTGATGCGGAAGTCCGCCGACTCCGTGGCCGTGCCCTCCGTGCTCGCCCGCACGGTGACCATGTAGTCGCCGGCCACCGCCTTCTCCGCCGGGCGGATCTTGGCCGTCACCTCCACCTCCTGCCCAGCGGGGATCTCGGCGATCTCCTTGGGATCAAACTCCACCGTCCAGTTGGCCGGCTCACTCGCGCTCAGGCGGACGCCTCGGGCCGGGGCACTCCCCTCGTTGGAGATGGTCACCTTCACCGAGGCCTCCTTGCCAGCGTAGGCATCGGCCGAGAGGCGGCCGTTGGGCGCCGAGATCTTCAGGTCTGGGCTCCCCGTCACCCGGACGGTGAGGGAAAGGGAGGCCGACGCGCTGCCCGCATCGGCGTGCACGGTGATGGGGTAGTCGCCGGCAGTGGGGTTGGAGTAGGCCTTGACCTCAATGGAGACGGTCTTGGACTGGTTCGCCTCCAGAGGGAAACTGGTGGTCTCCTGTCCTGCGACGCGGAAGGTGGCGCCGAAGCCGGACGGCACCTCGGAGGTCAGGTTGACCATCAGGTCCTCGTCGCCCTCGTTCTTCAGCGTAGCCGTGAAGCGGAAGGTGGTGTTGGGGGAACCGGTGACGAGGGGCAGGTCGGTGTCAAAGGTCAGGCGCGATGGCGCTTTCTCCTTCACCGTCACTTCCAGCGGCCATTCCGCCTGCGCCACATCGCTGCGGGCCGTGACGGTGAACGCGTACGTCCCCGAGGCCACGCCGTCAGGCAATTCCAGCGTCAGGCTGACCGAAGCCGAGTCCTCCAGCGGAACGTAGACCGCCTTGATGGCCCTGCCGCCCCCCTTGAAGGTGGCCGTCCACCCTTCCGGGAGGCCGCGGAGGTCCAGGTGGGCCACCTGGGCCTTCCCCTGCGCCTTCAGCCGCAGGGTGATGGTCACGTCTTCGCCCATGCCGATGACCATGCTGGGGTAATCCGAATACATGGTGAGGCTCGGCGGGGTCTCCGTGGGCTGGCCTTCCTGAGCGACGGCCAGCGCGGGCGCGAGCCCGGCGATCAGCACAGCGAGAAGCAACCACGAGAGCACCATGTGCAGTTTCCGCATAGCAACACCTCCTCAATCATGTATTCTTGCGCGTTGCTTGGACCTGAGCGGTGGGCATGTGGATGGGGTTTTCCCCCGCCTGCGGGGCTGGGCTGGCCCCGCAGGCCTTGCGGGGAAGCACCCAGGTGGAAAAGGAACACCATGTACCTTAAACCCACATTAAAAGCGGCCTGCGGTCGTGGCTGTTTTCCGTGTCCGGGCCCAGCGCTCCATATGCTATAATGCACCAGCCTCCCCAGGAGGGACGCCATGCCTCGCCTTGAAGTCGTGCTTATGGATTGGGGCGACACCCTGATGCGCAACTTCCCCCATTTCCCAGGGCCGATGGCCCACTGGCCCCAGGTGGAAGCCATGCCTGGCGCGGCCGAGGCGTTGGCTTCGCTGCGGGGCCGGTACCGCGTCGTCCTGGCCACGAGCGCCCGGGACTCGGACGCGGCCCTGGTGCGCGCGGCCCTGGCCCGCGTGGACCTCGCCCACCTGGTGGACGACATCTACACCTTCCGCGAGATCGGGGTTCGCAAGCCAGACCCGGGCTTCTTCCACGGCATCCTCAGGGCGGTGGGCTGTCCGCCCCAGGCCGCGGTCATGGTGGGCGACGACTACTGGGCCGACGCCGTGGGCGCCAAACGGGCCGGCCTGTGGGCCATCTGGTACAACCCCCGAGGGGAACCGGCACCCCGCCACCTCGGCCCCTCACCCGACCAGACCATCTCCCACCTCACGGACTTGCCCGCCGCTCTGGACCTCCTGAGGTAGGCCACCCCGTTCCCTCTGGTGGGCGTGCGGAGCCTGTCCACCCCTGGCCCCCATTTGACGCCCAGGGGCAATGGTGGTATATTGAAACCCGCTTCCGGGTCGCTGCTGCCCCCTGCCTGTAGGACGCAGTCCAGTGGGGGGCTTTTTCATCCGGGCTATATGGGGAGGCGGACCACAGCATGCGCGTGGGGATTGACGCCCGCCTGGTCTACTACAGCCAGGCCGGCATCAGCCAGTACATCCGACGCCTGACCGAAGCCCTTGCCAGAGTCGCCCAAGAGGGCTACGAATTCATCCTTTTGCAAAGCCGCAAAGACCGCCGGATCCTTGCGCAGAACGAGCGCTTCCGGCGGGTTTCCCTTTGGACCCCCAGCCACCACCGGCTGGAGCAATGGACGTTACCTTTGGAAATCCGGGGCTTGCGGCTGGACGTGCTGCACAGCCCCGATTTCATCCCCCCCTTCCGCCGCAACTGCAAGTCGGTCATCACCATCCACGACCTGGCGTTCCTCCTCTACCCTCACTTCCTCACCAAGGAGAGCGCCCGCTACTACGGCCAGATTGACCAGGCGGTGCGGCGGACGAACCACATCATCGCCGTGTCGGAAGCCACCCGCCGGGACATCATCCAGCGCCTGGGGGTTCCGGAAAACAAGATCACCGTCATCTACGAGGCAGCCAACCCCCTCTTCCGCCCCCTGGACCGCCAAGAGGCCCTGCAGCGCGCCCGGGAACGCTACCCCGTGCCCGAAGCGTTCATCCTCTTCGTGAGCACCATTGAGCCCCGCAAGAACGTGCAGACCCTCCTGCGCGCCTACCG
Organism: Anaerolineae bacterium; assembly: GCA_034434775.1. Lineage (GTDB taxonomy): Bacteria > Chloroflexota > Anaerolineae > DTPP01 > DTPP01 > DAOTYM01. The sequence goes on from DAOTYM010000213.1 coordinate 15,613, forward strand.
CCAGTTCCTGGACGACTACAAAGAGGACGTGAAACTGGTCTTCGCCGGGAGCAGGGGGTGGCTCTTTGAGGATGTCTTCGCCCTGGTGCAGGCCCTCCACCTGGAGGAGCACTGCATCTTCCTGGGCCGGGTCTCCAGCGAGGACCTCCTCTACCTCTACAACGCCGCCCAGATGCTGGTGCAGCCTTCCTACTACGAGGGGTTCGGCCTGCCGCCCCTGGAGGCCATGGCCTGCGGCACGCCGGTCATCGTCTCCAACGTCTCCTCCCTGCCGGAAGTGGTGGGCGATGCCGGCCTCCTGGTGGACCCCAACAGCGTGGATGAGATCACCGTGGCCATGTGGCGGCTCCTGACCGACGAGGCCCTACGCCGCCAGTGCGTGGAACGAGGGCTCAAACGCGCCCAGACCTTCTCCTGGGACAAGGCCGCCAAGCAAACCCTGGACGTCTACCGCCGCGTCGCCAACGGCGGCTGATGGT
>DAOTYM010000214.1:0-4159 GCA_034434775.1 Anaerolineae bacterium
AGTCCCTGCTCCGCTGGCGCGTTCGGCTGCGTCGCGTGCGGTCGGGACCCCGTCCTCGCGGCCCCAAGGTAGCCCTCAGCAGGGGCCCAGGCACGGCGGCATTCTACCCGCGAAGGGGGGAATTGTCAAACCTGCTCCGAGACGTGTGCGACTGCAGGGGCCACTCTGAGGCCCTCCGCTCATCCCCCTGCCTCTTCCTCCCTGGTGCGGGTGAAAAGGTGGTGCCATTCGCAGGCAAAGGTCCGCAGGGGCGATTCACGAATCACCCCTACGTGAGCCCCGATTTGTCGGTGACTTGGCACGCCGTCAACGAATGGAGGAACGAATAAACGAAAGGCTTGCGCCCGCGCTGGACCAATTCGTTTATTCGTTGGCCATTCGTTGATGGCCCCTCGGTTGACGCTCCACCCCCCTTGCGGTACAATGCTCCCATCCAAGGCAACGTGGAGGGAATGCGCAGATGCCAGGACTGGGGCCCTTGCCCCCCGCCGCGTGGGGGCTCGTCGCCGGCCTCCTCGGGATGGCCCTTTGGCTCGCCTACCTCACCTGGCGCCAGGTCCGCCTGGAGCGCCGGCTGAAGACCTTGCTCACCGCCGCGTCCGGCGAAGATCTGGAGACCCTGCTCCAATCCTACCTAGCCCAGGTCCAGGAGACGGCCAGCCAAGTGCAAGACCTGAACGCCCTGGCCAAGAGGCTCCAGGTGGCGGCCCGCTACAGCCTCCAGCACCTGGGCGTGGTGCGCTTCAACCCCTTCCCCGATACCGGCGGCAACCAGAGTTTCGCCATCGCCCTGGTGGATGGACACGGCAACGGCGTGGTCATCTCCAGCCTCCACGCCCGAGAGGGGACGCGGGTCTACGCCAAGCCCCTGAAGAGGTGGGAGTCGGAGTACGCGCTGACCGACGAGGAGAAGCAGGCCATCGCCATCGCCTACCAGCAGCAGACTGCCTGAGGAGGCCTCCCATGTTCCGCAAACGCCGCGTCCGCCGCCTGGAGGAGCACCTGGACGCCATCCTGGGCCCGACGGCCAGTTTCTCCGGCCACCTGGAGTGCGATGGCTCGGTCCGCCTGGAGGGCCTCTACCGCGGCGGGTCCATCACCACCCTGGGCCACGTCATCGTCACCCCCACCGCCCGCGTCATCGCCGACATCCAGGCGGACACCGTCTCCGTGGCCGGCGCGGTGGAGGGGACCATCCGCGCCCACCGTGTGGAACTCCTGGACGGAGGCCGCATTTGGGGCGAGGTCCACGTGGACCTCTTCCTCCTGGACGACGGCGGGCACTTTGACGGCCGTCTCTTCATCCGGGGCATTGAGCAGGACGTCCGCCCCAGCGAGGAGGCTGCGGCCCTGGGGAAAGAAGCCACGCAGCCGCCGGAAGAAGGGTGAGCCGGGCTATCTGCCGATGGAGCACCTCCCTGCCTCTCCCGTCCCGTACAGCGTGCCGGACCTCCTCCGCTGGCCCCGTTGGAAGGTGTGGCTCAAGGGGTTCCTCGTGGCCACAGGGTTGGCCGGCGCGGCCCTGCGGTGGTGGCGCGCTCGCAGGCCCTCCCCCGCACCGAAGCGTCCTCTTTCCCCACCCGGGGGACGCGCCTTCCGCCTCAACCTAGGGTGCGGCGAGAGCCACTACCAGGGCTACCTGCACGCGGACCTTGTCTGGCATCCCCACTTGAACTTCCAGGCCGATGGCCGCGCTCTCCCCCTGCGCGATGGCTGCCTGGAGGAACTCCTGGCCACAGAACTCCTGGAGCACCTGGACGAGGAAGGTGGGCGCCAACTCCTGGCCGAAGCGGCACGCACCCTGGCCCCGGGCGGTTACCTCATCCTGACCACGCCCGCCCTGGACCTCCTCTGCCGGGCCTGGCGCGCGGGCATCCCCACCCACCGCCAGATGCTGCAGCACCTGTACGGGAGATCCGCGCGGCCATCGGACCCTCTACACAGCGGCGATGGTGGCGGCGCGGTGCCGGGAAGCAGGGCTCGTCGTGCGCCGGCCCATCTCCTACTGGGGGCCAGCCTGGGCGCACGTCCTCGCCCTGGCCCAGAAGCCGCCTAAGGGGGGGCGACCATGATGGCGGATGAGGAACTGCGCCAGGCCGCCAGCAGGGCCGTGCGGGGCGTGGCCTACGTCCTGGCCAGTTCCTACACCAACATGGGCATGGGGTTCGTCACCACCATCCTCCTCACCCGCCTCCTGGCCCCCGAGGACTTCGGCGCGGTGGCCCTGGGGGCTTTCCTCCTCGGCCTCCTGGACGTGCGGACCAAACTGGGCCTGGACTACGCCTTCATGCACCGCCAGCCCACCACGGAAGACCTGGTGGGCAGCCACCTGAGCCTCCAGTTGGGGCTGGCCGGGCTCGGCCTCGCCCTGGCGGGGGCCGTGCGCCCCTTGCTCCTCGCCCTGGGGTACAGCCCGCAGGTGGCTTCGGCGGTCCTCATCCTGGCCCTCGTGGGCCTCTTGGAAGCGGGCGGGACCACTGCCCGCAACCTCCTGGAGAAGGACCTGCGCTTCGGCCGCTCCACGCCCGTGGTGACGGGGGCCCTGGCCGCCTCCTACGCCACGAGCATCGTCCTCGCCTGGCGGGGGTTCGGCTACGTCAGCCTCCTCGTCGGCAACGCCGTCAACGCAGGGTTGGGGACGCTGGGGTTCTGGCTCTTCGCCGGGGCGCGGCCCCGCCTGCGCCTGGAGCGGTCCACGCTCCTCTTCCTCTTGCGCTACGGGGCGGCCCTCGCGCTGGGTTCCTACGCGACCATCTTCGTCCTCCAGTTTGACAACTTCCTGGTGGGGACGCTGGTGGGCGTGGCCACCTTGGGCTACTACGAACGGGCCTACAAGGTAGCCCAGTGGCCCACCGGCCTGGTGACGCACATCGTGGCCCGCGTTTCGCTCCCCTTCTACGCCCGCCTCCAGGGCGACCCCCCGCGCCTGGCGCGTGCCTTCGGCATGACGTTGTGGCTCATCGCCGCCGTGGCCCTGCCCCTGGCCCTGGCCATCTTCGCCACCGCGCCGGACTTCGTGCGCCTCCTCTTCGGGGAGGCGTGGCTGCCCACTGCCCTCTACCTGCGCTTCCTGGTCGCCTACTCCGTCATCCGCCCCCTTCTGGACGACGCTGGCGCGCTCTTCGTGGCCACGGGCCACCCCGAAAAGGCCACCGCCGTGCAGGTGGCCCAGGCCGCGGCCCTCATCGCCACGGCCACGCCCCTGACCCTGGCCTTCCAGGCTCGGGGCACCGCCGTGGGGGTAGGGCTGGCCTTCCTGGTGGGCGTGGCCCTCACCTACCGCTACGTGACGGGCCTCATCCCTCTCCCCCTGGGGCAGGTGTTGAGGGGTCCGGCCCTGGGCACGGGCGCGGCCCTCCTGGCCGTGGCCTGGGTGGCCTGGACTGGAGGGCCGGCCCGCGGATGGCCCCTCCTGCCGCGGGTCCTCGCCCACGGTGCCTGCGTGGCCGGCGCGTTCTACATCGTCCTTGCGGCCTGCGAGGGCCGTGCCCTGGGCGAGCGGGCGCGGTTCCTCTGGGGCCTGCTCCTGGGGCGTCCTGCCCCGGCCAAGGGAGGTGAACGGTGAAATTCCTGGTCTGGCTGGATTCGGTGGGGTACGGGAAGGCTGCCTTGGGGTGGTACGTGGTGCGGGCCCTGGAAGGCCTGGGGCACGAGGTGCGCATCCTGGACTACGCCGACTACGCCCGCCCCCTCCCCAGGACCCTCCTGGACAAGGTCCTGCGCCGCCTGCGCCTCCTCCTGGGCCCCCACCCCCGGGACCGGCAGATGAACCGCGACCTCTTGGACGCTGCGCGGGGGTGGAAGCCGCAGGTCCTCCTGGTCACCAAGGGGAACCCCATCCTCCCCCAGACCCTGGAGAGGCTGCTGGACGCCGGGCGGGAGCGCCCCCTGCTTTTCAACTGGATGCCGGACGACCCCTTCCACCGGCGCTATGCGAGCCCCATGCTGCGGGCCAGCATCCCCCTGTACGATGCCTGGCTCCTGCCCGTGCGGGCTCGGATCGCGCCCGTGGAGCAGGCCGGGGCCCGCCGCACGGCCTTCCTCCCCTTCGCCTGCGACCCGGCCGTGCACCGCGCCATGCCCCTCTCCCCAGAGGAGCGGGCGCGGTGGCGGAGCCAGGTCTGCTTCGTGGGGACAGGCTACCCCGAGCGGGCAGCCC
>DAOTYM010000215.1:0-3119 GCA_034434775.1 Anaerolineae bacterium
AGCCTGGTATCATTGTTTTTGGGAGTGGCTGAGTCCCGGTGGGCTCCGCGGTCTTCAAAACCGTCTGAGGGGCTCTGCACAAGGGTCCCTGGTGGGTTCGACTCCCATCCACTCCCGCCTGAAGGCCCCGGGTTCCGCCCCTATCCCCGCCCCTCTTCATCAAAGGGCAGCCGAGCGAGCGCCTCGTCCATCCCCCGCGCGGGCTGCCTGTCCGCGCGCCGCCTCCCCGAGCATCCCCGCAGCAAAAAGGGCCGCACCTTCCAGACCGGGCGGCCCAGGAAGGTGCGGCTCGAAAGGGGGACGACGATGATGGCTGCTGCGATCTCCGGGCGTACTCCTCTTCAGGCATCGGCGGATCCGCTTGCCCGGCATCCCTCCACAGAACCATTGTACAGGATGGCCCGGCCAGCGACAATGGTACAATGGTACTAGGCCCCCCAAACCTCCCCAGGCAGTTGGCCCCTCGCTCCCGGTGGTGATACAATAGGCTCAGCCCATCCCGGAAGGATGCCTCCGGAGCGAGGCCCAGCCCAGAGGGAGCAATGGACATCCTGGAAACCCTCAACGAAGCACAGCGAGAAGCGGTCCAGGTCACGGAAGGCCCGGTCCTGGTCCTGGCCGGACCGGGGAGCGGCAAGACCCGCGTCCTCACCCACCGCGTGGCCTACCTCATCCGCGCCTGTGGGGTGGACCCCTTCCACATCATGGCCGTCACCTTCACCAACAAGGCGGCCCGCGAGATGCAGAGCCGCCTGGAAGTGCTCCTCGGGGCCAGCCTGAACCGCCTGACCCTGGGCACCTTCCACGCCATCTGCGCCCGCATCCTGCGGCGCGAGGCCCGCCACCTCCCCTACACCGCCGATTTCGTCATCTTTGACGAAGGGGACCAGCAGAGCCTGGTGCGGCAGGCCCTCAAAACCCTCAACCTGGACGAGAAGACCTACAACCCCCGCGCTGTCCTCTCGGCCATCTCTCACCTCAAGGGTCGCCTCCTGGAGGTGGGCGACTTCCAGCCGGCCAGTTACTTTGAGGAGATCGTGAGCCGGGTGTACGAGGCCTACCAGGACCTCCTCCGTCAGAACAACGCCCTGGACTTTGACGACCTGCTGATGCAGACGGTGCTCCTCCTGCGGCGCAACCCCGAGGTGCGGGCCCGCTACCAGCAACGCTACCAGCACATCCTGGTGGACGAGTTCCAGGATACGAACATGGCCCAGTACGAACTCCTGCGCCTCTGGTCGGGAGGGCACCGGAACCTCTTCGTCGTCGGGGATGAGGACCAGTCCATCTACCGCTTCCGAGGGGCGGATTACCGCAACGTGCTGCGCTTCCGGGAGGACTTCCCAGAGGCGCGGGTGATCCTCCTGGAGGAGAACTACCGCTCCACCCAGACCATCCTGGAGGCCGCCAACGCCGTCATCTCCCGCAACGTGAGCCGTACCCCCAAACGCCTGCGCACCCGCCGGGGCCGGGGGCCGCGGATCACCGTCTTTGAAGCCTACAACGAGGAGGAAGAGGGGGCCTACGTCGTCCAGGAGATCGCCCGCCTGGTGGCCAGCGGCCAGGTCCGAGGGGGCGATTGCGCCGTGATGTACCGCACCAACGCCCAGTCCCGCCCCCTGGAAGATGCCTTCGTCCGGGCCGGCATGCCCTACCACCTGGTGGGGGCCACCCGCTTCTACGCCCGGCGCGAGGTCAAAGACCTCCTGGCTTACCTGCGCCTCATCCACAACCCCTACGACCAGGTCAGCCTCCTGCGCATCATCAACACGCCGCCGCGGGGCATCGGCGCCCAGACCCTGGCTGCCCTCCAGACCTGGGCAGAAGGGCACGCCCTGCCCCTTTACGACGCCCTGCGCCGCCTGCACCAGGCAGAACGCGGCGAGGTCCAGGGACCGGTGCCTGCCTTCACGGGGCGCACGCGGAAAGCCCTCCTGGACTTTGCCGAGATGCTCCAGGAGTTCCTGGAGGCGCGGGGCCAGCAGGACGTCCTGCACCTCTTTGACCTGGTGGTGGCGCGCACCGGCTACCGAGAGTTCCTGATGGACGGCTCCCCGGAAGCCGAGGAACGCTGGGCCAACGTCCAGGAACTGCGGAACGTGGCCGCCAACTACCAGCACCTGGCCCCCGAGGTGGGCCTGACCGCCTTCCTGGAGGAGGTGGCCCTGGTCTCCGACGTGGACAACCTGGGGGACACAGCCGATGCCCCCGTGCTCATGACCCTCCACATGGCCAAGGGGCTGGAGTTCCCCGTGGTCTTCATCGTGGGGTTGGACGAGGGGCTCCTGCCCCACATCCGCTCCTTGGACGACCCAGAGCAGATGGAAGAGGAACGCCGGCTGTGCTACGTGGGCATCACCCGCGCCAAGGACCGCCTCTACCTGGTGCACACCTTCCGCCGCAGCGTCTACGGGAACAACGAGGTGAGCGAGCCCAGCCGCTTCCTACGGGACATCCCCCCGCACCTGCTCCAGGGGTGGAAGGAACCGACCCCCTCCCACCGCCCCGCCGTGGAGCGGGCGACCCGGTGGCCGGCCCAGGCGGCCCCGCCCCAGCCACCGGCCAGCCTCCGGTTCCAGGTGGGGGATCGGGTGCGGCACCCCACCTTCGGGCCCGGGCTGGTGATGCAGAGCACGCCCACCGGCACCGACGTGGAGGTGACGGTCGTCTTTGAGAAGGCCGGGGTCAAGAAACTCCTGGCGAGCATGGCCCGGCTGGAGAAGGTGGAACCGTGACCCCTGGCTTCCCTCCCTGCCCGTTCCCTCGCCGGGCTGCAAGGGCCACCCTGGGGCGGGGGGACACGCGCAAGGCTACACCCCGGCTCTAGACGCGGGAGCGCCCCGGGGAGACCCCCGGGGCGCTTCAGCCTCCTCCAGGCCTCCAGGTCCCCTCACGGGATGCAGAGCCGCTGGCCAGCATAGACGGCGTTCGGGTTCTGCAGGCCGTTGGCCGCCACCAACTGGCTGACCGTCACCCCGTAACGCCAGGCGATCCCCGAGAGGGTCTCTCCGTAGGCCACTGTGTGGACCGTGCGGCAGGGCCCGGCTGGCGGGTCCGGCGGCACGTAGGTCGTCCGGCTCTGGCGGTTGTAGAAGATGACCGGCGTGCACGACCCATCG
>DAOTYM010000216.1:0-3289 GCA_034434775.1 Anaerolineae bacterium
CGTCGTGGATGAGGGAGAAATTGTGGAGGAGTTCCAGGGCGGCGGCCGCGGGCAGGGCGCGTTCCCACTCCCCGCCGAGGGACGCGCATACCTCCAGGCACAGGAGGGGGCGCAGGCGCTTCCCGGCATCGCCCTGGGCCGGCTGCAGGCGCTCGTCCGCCCAGCCCAGGTGGTAGTGCATCATCCCGTAGTGCCGGGCCAGTCCCGGGTGCGGCACTTCCAGGACGCGGCGCAGTTCCTCCTCTATCGCCGCCAGGAAGCGCGCCTGCCGCGCTGCCCAGCCTTCCTGCTTTCCCTCCGCGTCGGCCATGGCCCTCTCCTCAGGGGTTCAGCCCACCCGCCGCAGGTGGGGCGTCTTCTGCAGGGCAGCGATGTCCGGCGTGCCCAGGCACAGCATCACCACCCGCAGGGTCAGGGTCAGTTCGTCCACCAGGTCCTTGACCGCCTCGGCGGAGACCTGCGCCGCCTGGAGGAAGGGGCGCGCCATCCCCACCAGCGAGGCGCCGAGGGCCAGGGCCTTGGCGGCCGTGATGCCGTCGTAGATGCCGCCGCTGGCGATGATGGGCACGTGGGGCGCGGCTTCCTTCACCAACTCCACCGACTCCGCAGTGGGGATGCCCCACTCGGCGAAGGTCGCCGCCAGGCGCCGGTCCCTCTCCCTCGTCGCCCGGTGCATCTCCACCAGGGCCCAGGCCGTCCCGCCGGCCCCGGCCACGTCAATGGCCGCCACGCCGGCCTGGGCCAACTGGGCCGCCACCTCGCCCGAGATGCCCCACCCCACCTCCTTGACCAGCACGGGCACCTCCAACCTCTGGCAGACGGCCTCAATCTTCCGGAGGAGGCCGGCCCAGTTGCGGTTGCCCCCCTCCTGGAGGGCCTCCTGCAAGGGGTTGAGGTGGAGGCACAGGGCATCCGCCCCCGTGAGGTCCACGGCGCGTCGGCACTCGTCCAGGCCGTACCCGTAGTTCAACTGCACCGCCCCCAGGTTGGCCACCAGGAAGACGTCCGGCGCGACGTCCCGCACCTGGTAGGTGTAGGCCAGGGAGGGGTCCTCCAGGGCAGCGCGCACGGAGCCCAAGCTCATCCCGATGCGGCGGGCCTGGGCGGCCTCGGCCAGCCGCCGGTTGATGGCCTCCGCCTGGGCGGTCCCCCCGGTCATGGGCGAGATGAGCAGAGGCGCTGCCAGGCGGTGCCCCAGGAACTCCACCGAAAGGTCTATGGCTTCCCAGTCCAGTTCCGGCAGGGCCTGGTGGATGAAGCGGTACCGCTCAAAGCCGGAGGTCAGGTTGCGGAACCCGACGTCCTCCTCCAGGCTGATGCGCAGGTGCTCTCGCTTTCTCCGATCGTGCATGGGGCTCACCCGTAACCTTCGCCCATCCCCGGTGTTGAGATTTAGGGTAGTGGGACCTCGCACAGGTCGCCGTATCTTACCAAGCGGGTGGGGCCTTGTCAAACCGGCTCCGGGCTTGCAGGGCCCTGCTTTCGGTGCCGAGGATGACCTTGCAAGGACCGGGTGAGGTTGACGCTCCACCGAAAGGCTGCTACAATACGGCCCGTTGGCTCCAGCAGACCATCCTGAAAACCACGCAGAAGGGGGTGTCAAAGTGTCCGACGTCTCTGAAATCTTTGAGAAGGTCAAGGCCATCATCGTGGAAGAGATGGGCATCTCACCGGACAGGATCACCATGGACGCCGACTTCCGCGAGGACCTGGAGGCCGACTCCCTGGACCTCATCGCGCTGGTCTCCGCCTTTGAAGAGGCGTTCGGCGGCCAGATCCCCGACGAGGACATCGCCACCATCAAGACCGTCGGCGATGCCGTGCGCTACATTGAGAGCCGGCTGAAGTAGCCCTGCCGCTTTCCAAGCCAGGCAGATGGGCAGCGCGAGGGGTGTCTGAGGAAGTGCAGACACCCCTTTTGGCGTGTGTGGCGCGTGGGACCCCCTGCCGCGCCGGAACCGAAAGGGGCCCTTCATGATCACCCTGAACGAGTCGGCCTGTTGCTACTGCGGCGGCTGCGTGAGCACCTGCCCCGTGGACGCCCTCTTCTTGGACGAAACCCGCCTCCGCATCGCCGAACGCTGCACCGAGTGCGGCCTGTGCATCCAGGCCTGCCCCGTGGGGGCGCTTTCCCTCGCCCCTGTGGACCGGGCCCTCGCGCCCGGCCTGCCGGCGCGGTCGGCGTACGACGTGGTGGTCGTGGGCGCGGGGCCGGGCGGCGCGGTGGCGGCCCGGGAGGCGGCGAAGAGGGGTCTCTCCGTCCTCCTCGTGGAGAAGCGCCAGGAGATCGGCAGCCCCGTCCGCTGCGCCGAGGGGTTGGCCCGGGAGCCTCTGGAGCGGTTCCTCGGCGTGGACCCCCGTTGGATCGCCGCCCGGGTCACCAAGGCCGAGATCGTGGCCCGGGGGAACGGCCGGGAGGAGCGCCGGGCCTACGAGGGGGGAGAGGGGTTCATCCTGGAGCGGCGCGTCTTTGACCGCGCCCTGGCCGAGACCGCGGCCCAGGCCGGGGCGGAGGTGCGGGTCAAGGTGGCGGCCGTGGGCCTGGTGCAGGAAGGCTCCCGGACCGTGGGCGTGCGCCTGCGCGACGCCTCTGGAGCGGAGCGGGAGGTGGCCTGCCAGGTGGTCATCGCTGCCGACGGGGTGGAGTCCCAGGTGGGGCGCTGGGCGGGGCTCCGCACCCTGCTCCGCCTCCGCGATGCCATGTCCTGCGCCCAGTACCTCCTGGCCGGAGTGGATGTGGACCCAGCCTGCTGCGGCTATTGGATCTCGGAGGAGATCGCGCCCGGCGGCTACGCCTGGGTCTTCCCCAAGGGCGAGGGGCGGGCCAACGTCGGCCTGGGCATCCAGGCCGACCTCACGCAGGAGCCGGCCCTGGCCTTCCTCCACCGCTTCATTGAGGGTGAGCCGGCCCTCTCCCAGGGGGTTCCGGTCACCTTGATCACGGGCGTGGTCCCGGTGGCGCTGCCGCCTTCCCGCTTCGTGGCCGACGGCCTCCTGCTGGTGGGCGACGCCGCCCGCCAGGTGGACCCCCTCACCGGTGGCGGCATCGCCAATGCTATGGAGGCTGGCGCGCTGGCGGCGCACGCCGCGGCCGAGGCCATCGCCGCCCGGGACACCTCGGCGGCGCGCCTCGCGGCCTACGAAGGGGCTTGGCGGGAAGGGACCGGGCAGCGCATGGCCAAGCGCTACCACCTGCGGGAAAAGTTCCCTCCCGCCGAACGGGTCTCCCCGGGGTTCCTGCGCATCTTCGGGGTCGCCGTCGGCGGCAAGTGAAGGGCCTGGCACACGT
>DAOTYM010000217.1:0-14963 GCA_034434775.1 Anaerolineae bacterium
CAGCGCGCAGGACCTGGGCCACCTGGCGGTGGCTTCCTGGCATGGAGAGGACATCCTGGTTCCTCCAGCGGAGGGCCCGGAGGGGGATGGCCCCGGGGACGGTTGGCGTGGGTGCCCGGCGGTGGTAGAAGAAAACGATCTCCGCACCCGCCGCGCGCAGGGCATGGGGGACCTCGCGGGAGTAGGTGACCAGGCCGTTGCCGCGTCGGTCTGGCCCGTGCCCGAACCAGGCGATGCGGATGCTCGTGCCCATGATGCTATCCGTGCCCCTCACTCTTCCAGCACCGTCCAGACGCGGAAGCAGCCTTCCTCGGCCTGGGGGGCGTTGGCCAGGAGCTCTTCCCGTGGCCAGGAGGGTGCTGGCTCGTCGGGCCGCATCACGGTGTGCACAGGCAGGACGGTGGCCGTGGGGGGGATGGCTTCGGTATCCACTTCCTGCAGTTTGGCGAAGTACTGCAGGATGGCCGAGAGTTGGCTGCGGAAGGCTTCTTTCTCTTCCGCCGTCAAACCCAGTTTGGCCAGTTCCGCGATGTGTTCCACCTGGGCCAGGGTCAGTCTCGCGGACATGCTCTCTCCTCTAGAACCGTGGGGCTTCTCGGGGGGATTATAGCACCAGCCAGAGGGGCGGGCAAATGGCCGGGAGAGGGCCAGAGGAGCGTGGGGCTGGTCCTTGCCTGGTAAACTTACCCCGTCCTGGGCAGGGGCGATTGACGAATCGCCCCTGCCAGGGCTTTTGTGGAAGCCGTCAACGAATGGTCCAACGAATAAACGAATGGACCCAGCGCGGGCGCAAGCGGTTCGTTCGTTCCCCCACCCGTTGGCGGCGTGGGCAGGCCACCGGTTCAAACCGAGGCTCAAGGGGCGGTGCGTGAATCGCTCCTGCCGAGTGTGAGGGGCATGTGCGGGAGGAAGCGCGCGTTTGACAAGGGGGCGCGAGGGCGTGTATCATTAGTTATGGAAGGCCCAAGTAGGCCAGGCGATCGCGGGCTGGCAGGGCCAGCCCGAGGAAAGTCCGAGCTCCACAGAGCACGGTGCTGGGTAACGCCCAGGCGGGGTGACCCGACGGAAAGTGCCACAGAAAAGAGACCGCCGGGGGCGCAGAGCGCCCTCGGTAAGGGTGAAAGGGTGGTGTAAGAGACCACCGGCAGCCGTGGTGACACGGCTGGCCAGGCAAACCCCACCGGGAGCAAGGCCAAGCAGGAGGCTCAGCGCCCGGCGCGCTGACAGGGCTGCTCGTCCTGCGTCCTCCGGGTAGGCCGCTAGAGGCGATGGGCAACCATCGCCCCAGAGAGATGATCGCCACCCCTCGCCCCGGGTGAGGGGGACAGAACTCGGCTTATCGGCCTACTTGGGCCTCTAAGGATGCGCCGGGGAACGAGGCGGCGCGCAAAGGGGAGGAACTGCATCGGAGGCACTTACGCGTTGACTGTCCGCAAGGGCCTGGTGCCCACGTGAGGGTCCTATCGGTTCTACAGCGCGCTGCACGTTGCAGCGCGATTTTTCATCCCTAACCTTAAAAGTTGGGAAACGGGCGCCCAGGGACTGGTCAAAAGGGCGAACTTGGTGTATAATGTGGGTGCTTGTGCCACAAAGTGGAGAAAAGTGGTGATCACCTCCCGAGGCGGGCCCCTGCAATACACCATGAGGAGTCGTCGCCGTCCATGTTCCTGGGCGAGTTTGAGCACACGATTGACGACAAGGGTCGCCTGATCATACCCGCGAAACTCCGTGCCGGCCTTGAGGAGGGCATGGTCATCACCCGCGGGCTGGACCCCTGCCTGTGGGTCTTCTCCCCCGAAGAGTGGGCTCCCCTGGCCGAGAGGATCAGCAGCCTCCCCCTGACCAACGCCGCGTTCCGGGACTTCGCGCGGCTGATGTTCTCCGGCGCGGCCGAGGCGGTTCCGGACGCCCAGGGGCGCGTGCTCATCCCCTCGTACCTCCGCAGGTACGCCCAGCTGGACGGCGATGTGGTCATCATCGGCCTGAACCGGCGGCTGGAGATCTGGAACCGCGACCTCTGGAACGAGCGCAAAGCCCGCATGGAAGCGGACGTGGACGGCATCGCGCAGCGGTTGTCGGACCTGAATGTGGGGATCTGAGGTGGAGGCACAAGGGAAGAGTGAGGCCGCGGAGCCCTCGGAAGAGGGGATGGGAGGGCATGCCCCGGTCCTCTTGGAGGAGGTGCTCCAGTACCTGGCGGTGGCCCCTGGCGGCCGGTACATAGATGCCACGGTGGGGGCCGGAGGCCACGCGGCGGCCATCCTGGAGGCTTCGGCCCCCGACGGGCGGCTCCTGGGCCTGGATGCCGACCCCGAGGCCGTCTCCCTTTCCCGGAAGCGCCTCGCCCAGTGGGGGGATCGGTGCGTCCTGGCCGTGGCCAACTTCCGCCACCTGGCCCGTGTGGCCGCAGAGCACGGCTTCGGGGAGGTGGACGGCGTGCTCCTGGACCTGGGGGTTTCGTCTGTGCAACTGGCCAGCCCCAAGAGGGGGTTCTCGTTCCAGTCCGAGGGGCCGTTGGACATGCGGTTTGACCCCCGCCAGGGCCCCTCGGCGGCGGACCTGGTGAACTGCCTCTCGGAGGAGGAACTGGCGGAGGTCCTCTGGCGGTATGGAGAGGAGCGGGCGGCCCGTCGCATCGCCCGGGCCATCGTGGCGCGCCGGCCCATCACTTGCACCAGGGAACTGGCGGAACTGGTGGCCGAAGTCGTGCCCCGGACGGGCAAGATCCACCCGGCCACCCGCACTTTCCAGGCCCTGCGCATCGCCGTGAACGACGAACTGGCAGCCCTGACCGAGGCCTTGCCCCAGGCGGTCCAGGTGTGCAGGCCGGGTGGACGGGTGGTGGTCATCTCGTTCCACTCGCTGGAGGACCGCCTGGTGAAGCGGTTCTTCCTGCGGGAGGCCCGGGACTGCCTCTGCCCGCCGGAACTGCCGGTGTGCCAGTGCGGCCATAAGGCGACCCTGCGGGTGCTCACGGCCAAGCCGGTGCGGCCGAGGCCGGAGGAAGTGCGGGCCAACCCCCGCAGCCGGAGCGCGAGGCTCCGGGCCGCCGAACGGCTGCCGTCCAGGGCCTGAAGTTCGTCTCTGGGAGGACATGGGGACATGGCAGAGAGGGCGCTTCCCCGCCGCAGGGCAGGGGCGGTTGAGCGGACTGGCGCGTGGCTTCGGGAGAGGGGCGGACTTTCCGTCTCCACCGTGCTGATGGCCATCGCCCTGATCACGGCTGTGGGCTCGTTCTACATCTACCTGGTGGGCTACGAGGCCCGCCTCCACCTGCAGGTCCAGGCCGCCCAGGAGGAGGCCCAAGCCCTGGTCTCGGAGATCACGGACCTGCGGAGGGAACTGGCAGAGGTGGAATCCTACATGTACGTGAAGCCGCTCCTGGCCCGCCAGGGGATGCGGGACCTGCGCCCCGAGGACTGCCGCTATTTCCTGTTGCTCCCGACGCAGGAGGGCGGGGGAGCGACCGCTCCAGCGCCAGGCGCGGGGGGCCGGTGAGGGTGTGCAGAGGGTAGGGAGAGGCATGGACCTGCCAGTGCAGGATGTGGAGGGTCTGGAGGCCCTTTCCCAGGCTCCGCCGAAGCGGGTGGAGCGAGGCGAGGAACTGGACCGCACCCAGATGGTCCGCAGGCTCTGGGGCGTGATCGCTTTCCTGGCCATCTTCAGCCTGGGGACGGTGGGGCAGTTGGTGCGGTGGCAGGCCCTCTCCCCCAGGCCGACGCTCCAGGAGGGCGTTGCGGCCCAGGCCGCGACCCTGCGAGGGACCATCCTGGACCGGGACGGCTATCCTCTGGCGATGGACGTCATCCTGTGGCGGGTGGCGGCTTGCCCGCGCGAAGTTCCGCCTTCGCAGGAGGAGGAGACAGCCCGCATCATCTCCGAGTTGACCGGGGTCCCTCAGGACCGGGTCCTGGCCAAACTGCGGGATAAGGGGGAGCCGTGGGTGTACCTGGCCTATGGGCAGGGCCATGCCGTCCGCCAGGCCATCGTGGAGTGGAAGGGGAAGCGGAAACTCATCGGCATCTACCTGGAGCCCCAGCCGCAGCGCGTCTACCCTGAGGGGGCATCCACGGCGCACGTGGTGGGGTTCGTCTCGGCGGGAGGGCGGCGGGAGGCCTTCTACGGCGTGGAGGGGTATTACGACGACCTCCTGAGGGGGAAGGACGCCCGGCTGGCCTCGCCAGGGCAGGTGAAGCCCCTGGACCTGCCCCCTGCGGCCCGGCCGTTCGTGCCTTCGGGGGCACCTTGCGACCTGGTCCTGACGCTGGATCGGGACATCCAGGCCATCGCCATTGAGGAACTGCAGATCGGTATTGAGGCCGCGGGCGCGGAAGGGGGGACCGTGGTGGTGATGGACCCGCGGACGGGGGAGGTGCTGGCCGACTTCTCCTGGCCGACCTTTGACCCGGCGAACTACGCCCAGTATGCGGGGAGCCCCCACTACGAGACGCTCCTCATTGACCCGGCCGTCTCGCAGCCTTACGAGCCGGGTTCTGTGGTCAAGATCCTCACCATGGCGGCAGGGCTGGACAGCGGAGCCGTCACGCCAGAGACGACGTACTTTGACAACGGTTGCACCGAGTACGGGGGACGGCCCATCTGCAACTCCAGCAACCGAGCGGCGGGATGGGTGGACATGTACCAGGTGCTGCCCCAGTCGCTGAACCTGGGGGCGGCCTTCATCAGCGACCGGCTGGGCCCCGATCGGTTCTACGCTTACCTAGCGCGGTTCGGGCTGGGGACCTTCACGGAGGTGGACCTGGAAGGGGAGCACCCAGGGGAGGTCCGGCGGCCTGGCGACCCCCAGTGGAGCAAGGTGGACCTGGCGACCAACTCCTACGGCCAGGGGATAGGGATCACACCTATCCAGTTGGCCTCGGCGGTCTCGGCGGTAGCCAACCGGGGCCTCCTGATGCGGCCCCATGTGGTGTCCAAGATCGTCCTGCCGGAGGGTATGGTAGAGATCGCCCCTGTGCCCGTGCGCCAGGTCATCCGGCCGGAGACAGCGGAGGTGCTGCGGGAGATGCTGGTGCGCTCGGTGGAGGAAGGGGCCATCCACGCCAAGGTGCCGGGGTACACCGTGGGGGGTAAGAGCGGCACGGCCGAGATCCCAACTCAGGCAGGGTACAAGGGCGGTGGTGTGATCGCATCCTTCGTGGGCTTTGGCCCGGCCCAGGACCCGCGGTTCGTCGTCCTGGTGAAAGTGGTGCGGCCTTCAGGACCGGAGGGGTGGGGGATGTACGTGGCGGCCCCCATCTTCCAGCGCATCATGGAGAGGCTTTTCGTCCACGCCGGCATTCCCCCTGACGGCGTGCGTCAGAACCTGGAATCGGAGTACCGGACCTGGCTGGAGAGGGGTTCAGCACCCCGTGGAGGAGGGGGGTGAGGTGATGCTGAGCCTGCACGACCTTCTGGAAGGCATCGTAGGTTCCCGGCCGGCCCCGGGAGGCTGGCCGGATGAAGCCTTGGCGGGGGTGTGGGTGGATTCGCGGTTAGTGAAGCCTGGAGGCGTCTTCGTCGCGCTGCGGGGGGAAACCCTGGACGGGCACGATTTTGTGGAGGATGCCTTTGCCCGAGGGGCGCGGGCAGCCCTGGTGGCGCGCTGGCCGGCCCTCTCGCGGCCCTTCCTCCGAGTGGAGGCCGGCGCGCCGCTCCCTGCGCCTACGGCGGAGGAGCGGAACTGGCCCGTCTGCATCCAGGTCCCTGATACGCTGCGGGCGCTCCAGGACCTGGCGGCCTACTGGCGGGCCCGCTTCCAGGTGCGGGTGGTGGGCATCACCGGGAGCGTCGGCAAGACGACGACCAAGGAACTGACCTACTCGGTCCTGCGGCGCCGTTACCGCACGTTGAGGAGCGAGGGGAACTACAACAACGAGATCGGCCTGCCCCTGACCCTGCTCCAGTTGGAGCCGCGCCACGAGCGGGTGGTCCTGGAGATGGGGATGTACCAGGTGGGGGAGATCGCGCGCTTGGCGGAGATCTCGCGGCCGGTGATCGGCGTGGTCACCAACGTGGGCCCCGTCCACTTGGAGCGTCTGGGGTCGCTGGAGCGGATCGCCCAGGCCAAAGCGGAACTGGTGGAAGCCCTGCCCCCGGAGGGCGTGGCCGTGCTCAACTACGACGACCCCCTGGTGCGGCCCATGGCCGACCGCACTGCGGCGCGCGCCTTCTTCTACGGGCTGACGCCTGAGGCAGACCTGTGGGCGGACCAGATCGCCAGTTTCGGCCTGGAAGGCATCCGCTTCCGCTTCCACTACCGGGGCGAGCGCATCCACGTGAAGGTCCCTCTGCTCGGCCGGCACAGCGTGCACACAGCCCTGCGCGCCGCCTCGGTGGGCCTGATAGAGGGCCTCACCTGGGAGGAGATCGTGAGCGGGCTCCAGGATGTCTCGGCCCAGTTGCGGCTGGTCTCGGTCCCTGGGCCCAACGGCTCCCGCATCCTGGACGACACCTACAACTCCAGCCCGGCCTCCTGCCTGGCGGCCCTCAACCTGCTGGAGGAACTGGATGGCCGCCGCATCGCCGTGCTGGGCGACATGCTGGAACTGGGGGAGTACGAGAGGGAGGGCCACTGCAAGGTGGGGCGACGTGCTGCCGATGTGGTGGACAAACTGATCACCGTGGGCCCCCGCGGGCGCATCATCGGGGAGGAGGCCCTGCGGTCGGGGATGGCCCCGGAGGACGTGGCCATCCTGGAGACCAACGAGGAGGCTATCCAGGTCCTGCGGGCGATGGTGCAGCCTGGGGACATCATCCTCGTCAAAGGCTCACGGGGGATGCGCATGGAGCAGATCGTCGCGGCTTTGGGGGAAGCCTGATGGCGTATTCGCTTGCGATCGGAACCCTTTCCTTCTTCTTGGCCGTCATCTGGGGACGGCCTCTCATCGCCTTCCTGAAGCGGCGGGGGATCGGCAAACGCATCCGCATCAACGGCCCGGCCTCGCACCAATGGAAGACGGGGACGCCCACCATGGGCGGGCTGATGATCCTGATCCCTGTGCTGGTCATCACCGCGGTGCTGAACATCGTGAACCTCTGGGGGCGCACCCTCATCGGCCGGTCCATCCTGGTGCCGATGGGGGTGATGCTGGCCTTCGGCATCCTGGGGGGCGTGGACGACCTGAAGGGGGTGCTGGGCACGAACCGGGAGCAGGGGCTTCTGCCGGGGAGGAAACTCTTCTGGCAGGTGGGGATCGCTTTCCTCACCGCGCTGGCCCTGTACTTCGGGCTGGACCTGCACAGCGTGGCCCTGCCCGGGGTGCCCCAGAAGATCAACATCGGCCCCCTGTACATCCCCATCGCCATGCTCATCATCGTGGGGACCTCCAACGCGGTCAACCTCACCGATGGGCTGGACGGCCTGGCAGGGAGCATCGCCGCCCTCTCCTTCGCCTGCTACGGCGTCATCGCCTACCTCCAGGGGCAGGTGTACCTGGTGACCTTCTGCTTCACCGTGGTGGGCGCGCTGCTGGCGTTCCTGTGGTACAACGCCTACCCTGCGGAACTCTTCATGGGGGATACGGGGGCGCTGGCCTTGGGCGCCACCCTGGGCGTGGTAGCCCTGATGACCGGGCAGTGGCTCCTCCTGCCGGTGGTGGGGCTGGTCTTCGTGGCCGAGGCGCTTTCCGATATCCTCCAGGTGGCCTATTTCAAACTGACGGGAGGGAAGCGCCTCTTCAAGATGGCCCCCCTCCACCACCACTTTGAGCTGCTCGGGTGGTCGGAAACCCATGTGACCCAGCGGTTCTGGCTGGTGAGCGTGCTCTCGGGGATGCTGGGGATCGCCCTGGCGCTCATCTGACGTTTGGGTTTGGTTGCCTGGAGGCAAAGGGCAAGGTTCCGGAGGGCCGGACGGGCAAGCCAAAGAAGCGGAGGAAGCGCAAGCATGAGCGGATCGGTGGCCATCGTCGTGAGTCGGAATGCGGCTGACCCCGAGGGCGGGGAATCGCCGCGCGAACGGCTGGAAGCCGTGGTTGCCATGCTTCTGCAGGCGGAGCACCCTGTGGCCAAGGTCCTCTTCTACACCGAGGGCCTGAGTTGGGTGCTCAGGGATTCCAGCATCCTGCCCCAACTCATGGAACTGGAGGCCCGGGGCGTGGAACTCATCGTCTGCCGGGAGTGCGCGCGGGAGGGCGGGCTGAAGAACGACCTGGCCGTCGGGAGGCTGGAGAGCGACGACCGCATCCTGGAGTTGATGTGGAACGCCGAGCACGTGGTGGTGGTGTGAACGACTTGGAAGGCTTGCGGGTCACGGTCATCGGGTTGGCGCGCGAGGGCGTGGCCCTGGCCGAGTACCTGGCGCGCCACGGCGCGGCTGTCACGGCCAGCGACCTCAAGGGGGAGGCGGCCCTGCGCGAGGGCCTGGCGCGCCTCCGGCCCTGGCCCATCCGCTTCGTGCTGGGGGGCCATCCGCTGGACCTCCTGGAGACGGACCTCCTGTTCGTCAGCCCTGGGGTGCCGGGGGATATCCCGCTCCTCCAGGAGGCGCGGCGGCGGGGCGTCCCCCTGAGCACCGAGACGCGGCTCGTGTGCCAGAGGGCGCCGGGGCTCGTGGTGGGCATCACCGGCTCCAGCGGCAAGACCACGACGACGGCCCTCGTGGGGGAGATGCTGGCGGCCTCGGGCTTCCGCACCTGGGTGGGCGGCAACATCGGGCGGCCTCTGGTGGGGCACCTGGACGAGATGCAGCCTGGCGACCGCATCGTCATGGAACTTTCCAGTTTCCAACTGGAGTACTTCGCCCCCGTGGAGGCGGCCCGAGGCGGGGAGCCTGCCCTGGCTGCGGTGTGCCAGCCGGAGGGGGTCAGCCCCCCGGTGGCGGCCGTGTTGAACGTCACGCCCAACCACCTGGACCGCCACCCCAGCATGGAGGCCTACGTGGAGGCCAAGCGCCACATCTACCGGCACCAGGGGGCAGGCGGGGTGGTGGTCCTCTCGGCGGAGAACCCGGTCACGCGGCAAATGGCACAGGAATTGCAGGGTGAGGGGAGGCGCGTTGCGCTCTTCAGCGCGGAATCTGTGCTGGAGGAACCGGGAGCTTACCTGCGCCCGGACGGCTGGATCGTGTTGCGGACGGGGGAGGGCGACCTTCCGGTCTGCCTGGCGGGCGAGATGCGGCTTCTGGGGGGCCACAACCTGCGGAACGTCCTGGCCGCGTGCGCCATCTCCGCCCAGGCAGGCGCGGCACCGGAGGCCATGGCCCGCGTGATCCGCACCTTCCCCGGGGTGCCGCACCGGCTGGAGTTGGTCCGGGAGCGGGGGGGCGTGCGCTGGTACAACGACTCCATCGCCACGACGCCCGAGCGGACGTCGGCGGCGTTGCGGGCCTTTGATGTGCCCATCGTCCTCCTGGCTGGGGGGCGGGATAAGCACCTGCCCTGGGAGGAGATGGCCGCCCTGTGCTGGCAGAAAGTGCGGGCCCTGATCCTCTTCGGGGAGGCGGCGCCCCTCATTGAGGGGGTGGTGCGGAAGGTGGCGGCAGAGGAGCCGCACCTGGCGGCGCGGGAGATGCCCATCGTGCGCTGCACCACGTTGGACGAGGCGGTGCGGCGGGCAGCGGAGGTGGCGCAGCCGGGCGATGTGGTCCTCCTCTCGCCCGGGGGGACCAGTTTTGACGCCTACCGGGACTACGAGGAGCGGGGCGCGCACTTCCGGGCCCTGGTGCACGCCCTGGACGAGGGCTAGGCAGGAGCGGAGCATGAGAGCGAGGGCCGCTGCGTGGTTCCAATTTGATGCGCAGATGCTGGTCGCGGTGAGCGGCCTCCTGGCTATGGGGCTGCTCGCTGTGCACAGCGCCATGTACACCGAGACGACCTGGTTCGTCAAGCAGGTGGAGTGCATCGTGGCCGGGGCGCTGGCCATGGTCGTCATGGCGCGCATCCCGTACCGGTTCTGGCACCGGCGGTCCCTGGTGCTGATGGGGCTGGCCCTCGTTGGCCTGGGGGCCGTGTTGCTGGTGGGCCAGCGGCTCTTCGGCTCCAGCCGCCAGTTCGTCATAGGCGGCATCTCCATCCAGCCCTCGGAGTTCGCCAAACTGGCCGTGGTTGTCTACGTGGCCGACTGGCTCAGTTCCCGGGGCAAACAGATCCGCCAGATCAACTACGGGCTTGTGCCGTTCTCGGTGATCCTGGGGGTCGTGGCTGGGCTCATCCTGCAGGAACCGGACCTGAGCACGGCCATCGTCGTGGTGGCGACGGCCGGGGCCATGTTCTTCGTTGCGGGAGCGGAACTCCTCCAGATCGTCATCGCCGGGGGGCTGGGCGGGCTGACCCTGCGCTTGGTGGCTTCCCAACTGGACTACGTGGCCCATCGCCTGGAGGAGTTCCAGGGGGTCTGGCGCAACCCCCTGGGGCCCGGCACCGATCAATCGCACATGAACTTGTACGCCTTGCGGTACGGTGGCCCTCTGGGGGTGGGGCTGGGCAAGGGGGTCTACAAGATCTCCCTGGCCCTGGCCCACAGCGACCAGATCTTGGCCGTCATCGGGGAGGAACTGGGCCTTCTGGGGACGCTGGTGGTGTTCTTGCTGGTGGCCTGGATGGCCTACCGGGGGTTTCGCATCGCGTTCCACGCGCCCGATGGGATGGGGATGCTCCTGGCCGCAGGCTGCACCACCTGGCTCACCCTGCAGGCGGCCATCCACTTCGGGGTCATCACGGCCCTCCTGCCGGCCACGGGGATGACCCTGCCTTTCGTCAGTGCTGGAGGGTCCAGCATGGTGGCCTGCATGGCCGCCGTGGGCCTCTTGAACAGCGTCTGGCGCGCGTGCGTAGAGGAAGGGACACTGGATGCGCCTGGTCGTCTCAGGCGGTGGGACTGGCGGGCACGTCTATCCGGCGCTGGCAGTCCTTGAGGAACTGCTGGCGCGGGGTGCGCTGAGCCGCGAGGATGTGCGGTACGTGGCGAGCCCCGGGGGCATGGAGGTGGACCTCGTCCGGCGGGCAGGGCTTCCGCTGGATCTGGCCCAGACCGGCCAGGTCCGGGGCCGGGCCCCGTGGGTGGTGGTGGGGAACGGGGTCCGCATGCTGGTCGGCGCGTGGCAGGTGTGGCGCTGGATGCGGGAGTTCCGCCCGGACGTGGTCCTGCTGACGGGCGGGTACGTGGGGGTGCCGGTCGCGCTGGCGGCGCGGGGGTGCCGGGTCCCGGTCTGCATCTACCTGCCGGACCTGGAGCCGGGCCTGGCCGTGCGGCTCCTGGCCAGGCTGGCCCACCGGGTGGCGGTGACGGCGGAGGAGGTGGTGCATTTCTTCCCGAAGGGGAAGGCCGTGGTGACCGGGTACCCGGTCCGGCGGGCCGTGGTGGAGGCCGAACGGACTGCAGCCCGCCGGAGGTTGGGGCTGGACCCCGATGCCTTGACCCTTTTGGTGACGGGGGGCAGCCGAGGCGCCCGCAGCATCAACTTGGCGGTGAGCGGGGCCGCGGAGAGGGTGCTGCGCCATTGGCAGGTGGTGCACATCACCGGCCCCTTGGATTACGAGGCGGTGCGGGCGGCGCGGGACGCGCTGGCTCCGGAACTGCAAGGTCGGTACCACGTGTACGCCTACCTGCACGAGGAGATGCCGGCGGCCCTGGCCGCGGCGGACCTGGTGGTGGCCCGGGCCGGGGCTTCGGTGCTGGGGGAGTTCCCAGTGCGAGGGCTGCCGGCCGTGCTGGTGCCCTATCCCTACGCTGGCCAGCACCAGGAGGTCAACGCGGCGTTCCTAGTGAGGCGCGGGGCCGCGGTGCGGGTCTCCGATGGGCGGCTGGCGGACGAACTCCCCGGCCTCCTGGAGCGGCTGGCAGAGGAGCCAGCCCGGCTCCAGGAGATGGCTGAGCGCTCGCGGGCGCTGGCCCGTCCGCAGGCGGCCTGGGCCGTGGCCCAGTGCCTGCTGGACCTTGCGGCGGGCAGCCCTTGGAGAGGGTGCGATGGGCGTGATCACGATTGATTACGATACGCTGGTGCTGGTGGCGGTGCTCCTCTTCGCCGGCATCGGCTTCTTCCGGGGGTGGCTCAGGGAGGGGGTGACCACCGTGGTCCTCTTGGTGCTGGTGGCCCTCCTGGCCAAGCCGGAACTGGCGGGGCCCATCATCGTGTACATCAACAAGTTGCTCAAACTCATCCTGGCTTTCCTGAAGGGGGGGCTCACGCTGGACCTGGAGAGCATCCTGAAGGCGTACAAGGAGATGGGGGATGTCTTCACGCCGGAGAATCCGTACCAGTTCCTCCTCTGGCTGACGGGCGTCGGCGTGGCCCTCTCGTACCTGGGCGGGAGGCTGGCCCTGGGTGCGGGCGACACCCTCACCCCTCTGAGCCACCTCTTGGGCGGGCTTCTGGGGGCTTTCAACGGCTTCATCGTCATCTCTCTGGTCAAGGAATACCTGATCAAGTACGTGCAGCACCTGCCCCAGCCCACGGCGCAGGTCTCGGCCCTGGCTGCTGGAGGGTTGGAGCCGGGGAAGGTGGCCATCGCCGTGAGCGCGGACGCCCAGGCGGCCGGGCTGCAGGGGTATGGGCTGTATGTGGCGGTTTTCCTGGGCCTCATCGTGGGGGCCCTGATCATCGGCAAGGTCGCGAACTGGGAGATGGGCAAGCGGTGATCCCGCGGCGCGTGCACCTGGTGGGCATCGGCGGTGCTGGGCTCTCCGGCATCGCCCGCATCCTGCGGGCCCGGGGGCACGAGGTCTCCGGGTCGGACCAGGCGGATTCGTCCGCGCTGCGGGAACTGGAGGCGGAAGGGGTGCGGGTCTTCCGGGGGCATGCCGCCAGCCAAGTGGGAGATGCGGACCTGGTCCTCATCTCCTCTGCCATCCCGCAAGATAACCCGGAGGTGGCGGAGGCCCGACGCCGGGGCGTGCCAGTGGTCAAGCGCTCCGAGGTGCTGGGGGACCTCATCGGGCCCCGACGCACGGTGGCGGTGGCCGGCACGCATGGCAAGACGACTACCACGGCCCTTATCGCCCTGACCCTCGTGGAGGCGGGGTGGGACCCCAGTTTCCTCGTAGGGGGCGTGGTGAGGGGGCTGGAGACCAACGCCCGGGCCGGCCAGGGCGAACACTTCGTCATAGAGGCCGATGAGTACGACCGCATGTTCCTGGCCTTGCGGCCGCAGGTCGCGGTGGTCACGCACCTGGAGTGGGACCACCCCGACTGCTACCGCAGCCCGGAGGCCATGGCCGGGGCCTTCCGGGAGTTTGTGGCGCGGGTGCCGGAGGAAGGGTGCTTCGTCGCCTGCGTGGACCACGAGGGGGTGCGGGGCCTTCTGGAGGCGCGGGCCGGTGGGATCGCCCTGGGGCAGGGGGTGCCCCTCCGGGAGGCGCGCACGGTTCCCTACGGCCTGGGCCCGCTGGCCGCGCTGCGGGCCGAGGAGGTGGTCGCCACAGAGGAGGGGAGCCAGTTCACGGCCTCGTGGATGGGCGAACCAGTGGGGCGGTTTGAGGTCCACGTCCCTGGGCGGCACAACGTGGCCAACGCGCTGGCAGCGGTGGCCGTGGCCGGGCGCCTGGGCGTCCCCTGGGAGGCGGTGCGGCGGGCTCTGGCCCGCTTCCGCGGGGTGGCGCGGCGGTGCGAACTCCTGGGGGTGGCCCAGGATGTGGTGGTGGTGGACGATTACGCCCACCATCCCACGGAGATCACGGCCACCCTGGAGGCGGTGCGGCAGGCCTACCCGGGGCGGAAGGTCTGGGCGGTGTTCCAGCCCCACACCTTCTCCCGGCTGGCGGCGCTTGCGGCGGAGTTTGCGGTGAGCCTGGCTGGGGCCGACGCGGTGGTGGTGTTGCCGGTCTTCCCGGCCAGGGAGCAGGGCGACCCGGTGGCCGCAGCGCAGGGTCTGGCCCGCGAGATCAGAGGGAGGGAGGTCGCCTTTGCCCTCTCGGTGGAGGAAGCCGCACGCTACCTCCTGGAGCGGGTGCGGCCGGGAGAGGCCGTGGTGACGCTGAGCGCAGGGGATGGCAACCGCGTGGGGCGCCTGCTCCTGGCGGGGCTTGGGGCGGCCGGGGAGGTGCGGTGAGCCTGGACGTGCTGGAGCGGCGGCTGGCCGAGATGGGCCTCCGGCCGGTGCGGGACGAGAGGCTCTCCCGCCACACGACGTTCCGCATCGGGGGCCCGGCCGACCTGTGGACCGTAGTGGCCGACCCCGAGAGGCTGGCCGAGGCGGCTGGCACGGCCGAAGAGATGGGGGTGCCGGTGACCCTCTTGGGGGGCGGGAGCAACGTGTTGGTGTCGGACCGGGGCATCCGGGGCCTGGTGGTGCAGTTCCGTTCCCCCCTGGGGCAGCCCGAGGGGGGGCAAGGGGGCGTGGTCCGCGTGATGTGCGGCGTGCCCTTGGCAGGCCTGGCCCGCTGGGCGGTGCAGAAGGGCCTTGAGGGGCTGGAGTGGGCCGTGGGCATCCCCGGGACGGTGGGCGGGGCGGTGCTGGGCAATGCCGGAGCCTACGGGGGGTGCATGGCCGACGTCCTGACGCAGGTGGAGGTTCTGGAGAGGGGCGGGGGGCGTCGCTGGGTGGAGCGGGGAGACCTGGCGATGGGCTACCGGACCAGCGCGTGGAAGGCCTCGCCCGTGCGGCCGGTGCTCCTCGCGGCGGAACTGCGGCTGCGGCCGGTCCCGGCGGAGTTGCTGCGGGATCGGGCCCAGCGCTACCAAGCCGAACGCAGGGCCCGCCAGCCCCGGGAACCCAGCGCCGGGAGCGTGTTCCGCAACCCGGAGGGAGCCCCGGCTGGCCGCCTGATTGAAGAGGCGGGCCTCAAGGGGGTCCGCATCGGCGGGGCGATGGTCTCGCCCCTGCACGCGAACTATATCGTCAACGTGGGAGGGGCCTCGGCCCGGGATGTCTGGGCGTTGGTGGAGCACATCCAAGAGGTGGTCTGGGCGAGGTCTGGCATACATCTTGAACCCGAGATTGAGCGGCTGGGGGAATGGACATGAGAGCCGATCGGCTGCGGGTGGGCGTCCTCTTCGGCGGGCGCTCCGGAGAACACGAGGTGAGCAT
>DAOTYM010000218.1:0-15928 GCA_034434775.1 Anaerolineae bacterium
ACCATCACGCCGACCCCCACCAACACGGGGACCGCCACCGCGACGCCCACCATCACGCCCACGCCGACCGACACGGCCACGCCCACCGTCACGCCGACGCCCACGGCCACGGCGACGGCCACCCGCACCCCCACGCCGACGCCCACCACGGAGGTCCTCGTCCTCACGGCACAGAAGGATACCCACATCCGCGAGTACTCGCCGACGACCAACTACGGCTACCTGTGGTACATGCACCTCCGCTCCACAGGGTCCAAGCGGATGCTCCTGTGGTTTGACCTGACGGGCATCCCGCCGGGTTCCTACATCGCTTCGGCCGTGCTGCGCCTCTACCAGTACTCCACGCCCACGGAGAACCGGGATATCACCATCACTGCCTACCAGGTGCGGCGCTATTGGACCGAACTGGGCTCCACCTGGAACGAGGCCCAGACGGGGGTCCCGTGGGCCGCGCCCGGGCTGGAAGGGGCGGGCGACCGGGAGTTCACGCCCGCCGGCAGCAGCGTCATGACCCCGAGCATGACCCAGGTGGACATTGACATCACGGCAGCTGTGCAGGACTGGGTAGATAACCCCAGCGGGAACGAGGGGGTCTTGCTCATCGGCTCGGGCCTGACCGTGACTTACGCCTTCTACGCCCGCGAGTGGGGCACGCCTTCCCAGCGGCCGCAGTTGATCATCCGCTACGCCCCGGGGCCGACGCCCACACCGACCTCCACGCCGACGGTGACGCCCACGCCGACCCATACCCCCACGCCCACCGTCACGCCGACGCCCACGGTGACGCCGACGCCCACCGACACCGACACACCCACCATCACGCCCACGCCCACCGAGACCGGCACGCCGACCATCACGCCGACGCCGACGGATACGCAGACGCCCACCTCCACGCCGCCGCCGACGGATACATCCACCCCTACCCCCTCGCCGACGCCCACGGCGACCTGGACGAACACGCCCGTCCCGCCGACGGTGGTCGTCTTCCAGCAGGGGGTGGGCGGCTACACCGGCACCCAGGACACCTTCATCAATGCCTGGGCCCCCACAACCAACTACGCCGCGAGCACGGTGCTCTGGGTGCGGGCCACCAACATCCAGTCGGCCCTGCTGCGCTTTGACCTGAGCAGCCTCCCCAGCAACATCACCGTGGTGGAGGCCTACTTGGGGCTCTATGTCGTCAGCCGCAGCAACCCCAGCGGCCTGGTGGCGCAATCCTTCCAGGTGCTGCGGCCGTGGGTGGTGACCCAGGCCACGTGGAACCAGGCGGCAGTGGCCAACCCCTGGGAGGTGGCCGGCTGCAACGGCTCCACGGACCGGGAAGTCGCCTTCACCGACCAGGTATCCTGGGAGAACATCAACACCTGGTACCAGTTGGACGTGACCGACATGGTCCAGGAGTGGGTGGATAACCCGGGGAGCAACCTGGGGGTGCTGGTCCGCGCCACAGGGGCGACGGCCGTGCAGTACAACGTGGCCAGCGCGGAGTATGCGGACCCGAACCTGCGGCCCAAACTGATCGTGGCCTACCGCGTCGGCCCGACGCCGACGCCCACCTCCACACCCACCCATACCGGCACCCCCACCGACACGCCGACGGTGACGCCCACAGGGACCATCACGCCCACGCCCCTGCCAACGGTGGTCCTCCTCTTCCAGCAGGGGGTCGGGGGGTACCTGGGGACCGACGATACCTTCATAGACGCCTGGTCGCCGACCTCCAATTACGGCACGGCCACCTACCTGGCCCTGCGGGCCACCAACGTGCGGCCGGTGCTCCTGCGCTTTGACGTGAGCGCCATCCCGCCCGGCTCCCCTGTGGTGCAGGCCAAACTGGGCCTCTATGCTTTCAGCCGCAGCAACTCCAGCGGCCTGGTGGCCCAGGTCTACAAGGTGCTGCGCCAGTGGGTGGAGACCCAGGCCACCTGGCAACTGGCGGCGGTGGCGAACCCGTGGGAGGTGGCCGGCTGCGACGGCCCCACGGACCGCGCGGGCGTCATCACCGACCAGGTGGTGTGGGACACCATTGGGGTGTGGTACGAATTTGACGTCACGTCTCTGGTGCAGGGGTGGGTGAACAACCCCTCCACGAACTACGGCCTCGTCCTCAAGCCGCTGGCCGGGACCAACGTCCAGTACAACGCCTACAGTTCGGAGCACTCGGACCCGAACCTGCGGCCCCGGCTGACGGTGATCTACCACCCCCTCTCGCCAGCGCCGCCGGCCCGGTAGGGGCACATTCCCGGGGTGCCCCCGCCTCACGCAGGACGGCCTGGCGGGTAGGAGGCTGGCCCTGGAAAGGTGGGGGCGGGACGTGTCCCGCCCCCACTGCGCGACCGGGGCCAGAGGGCCCGGGGTAGGCTGTGCCCCCGAGGGCAGCGTGCCCCCTCGTAGGCTGCTTGCGGCTTCTTTGGCGTGCAGGGCTCCCAGGTGTATAATCCGCCCAATAGACCGCGAGGAGCACGTATGGAAGACGCCCAGCCCCATCCCCCCACAGAGGGCGAACGCCCCCTGGACCGCCGGACCAGGGCCCCGGCGCGCCGCCGGGCGGCCCTCCTCGCCATCGGCCTGGCCCTGACCGCGGCCCTCTCGGTGGAAGTGCCCCCCCTCGTGCAGGACCTCTTCCACGGGGTGGGAAGGGCGGTATGCCACCAGTGGCCGGCCCATTCTTTCTTCTTGGGAGGGCGCTCCCTGCCCCTCTGTGCCCGGTGCACGGGGACCTTCTTGGGGGCGGCCGTGAGCCTCCTCGCCGCGGTCTGGCGGGGGCGGGACCGCAGCGGCGCCCTTCCTCCCGCGGGCATCCTGGCCGTGCTCCTCCTCTCCATGGCGGCCTGGGCTGTGGACGGCCTGAACTCCTTTTTAACCCTTTTCCCCGGCGTGCCACACCTCTACGCGCCCAGCAACCTCCTGCGGCTGGCGACGGGCCTCCTCAACGGGGTCGCCCTGGCCAACCTGGCCCTGCCAGTGGCCAACCTGACCCTGTGGGAGGTGCCCGACCGCGAGCCTCCCCTGCAGACGTGGGGGGACCTGGCGAGCCTGTGGGCTGTGCTGGGGGCGAGCGGGGCCCTGGTGGCCTGGGGGCCAGGGGTCCTCTACGGCCCGGTGGCTTTCTGGAGCACCCTGGGCGTCGTGGCCCTGCTGACCCTCGTCAACGCGGTCATCGCTGCCGTGCTCCTGGGGCGGGAGGGGGCAGCCCGGTCCCCGCGGGACCGGGCGCTGCCCCTTGCCCTCGGCTTCCTCCTGACGGCGGGAGAGGTGGGGGGCATCGTCGCCCTGCGGGGCTGGCTGGAGGCGCGCCTCGGCCTGGCCCTGTAGCCAGTCCTGACGCCGGTGGTGGACCAGCACCCAGGCCGCCTGGGGTTCGGTCCCCTCTTGGGAGTGAGGCGCAACGGGCAGGGCCGTTCACACCGAGGGCTCTGTGGCCAGCGCGATGGCCCCCAGCACCCCTGCCCGGTCGCCCAGGGCCGGGGGGACGATGTAGGCCTCTACCTCCTCCAGGATGGCCCGTGCCTGGATGTAGCCAGCCAGGAGGTCCTGCACCTCGCGCCGGATGAGGGGGAAGAGGTGCCGCTTCCGCATCACGCCGCCCCCCATGACGATCCGCTGGGGCGAGAGGGTGCAGATGAAGTTGACCAGGGCCAGGGCCAGGTAGCGGGCCTCCAGGTCCCAGGCCGGATGGTCGGCGGGGAGCATCTCCCCACGCCGGCCCCAGCGCCCCTCCAGGGCCGGACCGGAGGCCAACCCCTCCAGGCAATCGCCGTGGTAGGGGCAGCAGCCCGGGTAGGGGTCCTCCTGCCAGTCGTGGGGGATGCGGATGTGGCCCATCTCGGGGTGCATCAGGCCGTGCAAGAGGTGCCCGTGGACCAGGCCCCCTCCGCCGATGCCCGTCCCCACGGTGAGGTAGAGGAAGGTATCCAGGCCCTGGGCCGCGCCCCAGCGCGCCTCGCCCAGGGCGGCGGCGTTCACGTCGGTGTCAAAGCGGACTGGCACGCCCAGGGCCTCTCGGACCGTGCCGGCGACGTCCACCCAGGCCCACCCGGGTTTGGGGGTGGTGGTGATGTAACCGAAGGTGGGGGAAGCGGGGTCGGGGTCCAGGGGGCCGAAGGAGCCGATGCCCACGCCGGCGAGGTCCAGCCCCCTCCCCCGCTGGGCCTGGAAGAAGGCGATGGCCCGGCCCAGGGTTTCCGCAGGAGTGGTGGTGGGGAACTGGACCTCCGCCCGGACATCCCCGGGCCCCGTGCCCACGGCGCAGACGAACTTGGTGCCGCCCGCCTCTATCCCGCCCCAGATGGCCATGACGTCCCCTCCCTCGCTTGCGACGGATGCGACCTCCAGCCTATTGTACCACATGGGCCTTTTCCCCCGCTGCCGCGGCCTCGCGCGTGGCCAACACGGGATGGACCTGCAACGCAACCGGAGGGGCCTCCTGATTTGACCAATTGCAAAACCTTGCATATAATCCCCTGACTTGACCGCAGGCCCTGCGCTCTGGCAGCGCGGATCCCGGCCGAGGAACGTTCTAGCCCGTTGAGGCTTCAAGGAGGTCCGTTGTGGAAGGCCTGTTTTCTCTCGTCCTGCGCATGGTGGCGTCCGGCTGGGTGAGCCTGCTGGACTACCTGGCGGCCCACGTCTTGCTCTGCCTGGTGCCCGCTTTCTTCATCGCCGGCGCCTTGACCGCGCTTGTCCCGAAGGAAGCCGTGACCAAGTATCTGGGTCCCAAAGCGCCCAAGTACATCTCGTACCCCGCCGCCGCTGTGGGCGGCTTCGTCCTGGCGGTGTGCTCGTGCACCATCCTGCCCCTCTTCGCTGGCATCTGGAAGCGGGGCGCAGGCCTGGGCCCGGCCATCACCTTCCTCTTCGTGGGTCCGGCGGTGAACATCCTGGCCATCGCCTACACCGGCGCGGCCATCGGCATGGACATCGCCATCGCCCGCGTCGTCCTTTCCATCGCCTTCGGCATCGGCATCGGCCTCATCATGGCCGCCCTGTTCCGCAACGGGGAGGCGGTCCCCGAGAGCGCCCTGTTTGCCGGCGAGGGCCGCGTGCGGCCGGCGGTATGGGCCTTCTTCCTCCTTCTGGTGGCCCTCCTCATCGCCGGCACCCTGCAGGTGGCCCCCCTGACCCGGGCCTACGCCTCGTGGACGCTGCCGGTGGACCTCCCACCCGCGCTCCTGGAAGGCCTGGCCCGGCTCAGCCTCAACTTTCAGGGGGCCCTGCTCATCGCGCTCCTCGTGGTCATCGCTGGCACGGCAGCCCTGGGCCTGAACCGCGTCCTGGAGCAAGCCAACGGCTGGACGTGGGCCTCCCTGGCCCTGGTGATCCTGACGCTGCTGGTGGCTGCCCCCAAGGTGGAGACCACCGCCAGCCTCCGGATTGACCTGACCGGCCGCGCCATGGCCGTGGCCTTGCTCCTCCTGGGGACGGTGGCCACGGCCCGCTGGGGCCTCCAGCGGGAGGAAGTGGCCCAGTGGCTGTGGGAGACCTGGCGCTTCGTCAAGCAGATCTTCCCCCTGCTCGTCGTGGGGGTGTTCGGGGCGGGCGTCTTCAAGGCCATCATCCCCGAGAGTTGGATCCAGACCCTGGCTGGGCGCAACACCCTCTGGGCCAACCTCATCGGGGTGCTCTTCGGCGTCTTCATGTACTTCCCGACCTTGGTGGAGGTGCCCATCGCCCGCATGTTCCTGGACCTGGGCATGCACCGCGGCCCGCTCCTGGCCTACCTGCTGGCCGACCCGGAACTCTCGCTGCAGAGCATCCTGGTGACGAGCCGCGTCCTGGGGCACAAGCGCACCGCTGCCTACGTCTCGCTGGTGGCTGTCTTCAGCACCCTGGCCGGCTACCTCTTCGGCCTGGCGCTGGCAAGGCTGTAGGGCCCAGGCATGCCTGTGGAAGGAGGACAGGGCGTGGCCAGGAGAGCAACCTTGTGGGCAGGCACCGCAGCCCTCATCTTGGCGTGCCTCGCCCCGCTGACCTGGGGCGATGGCGACCTGCAGAAGGTCAAGCAGGCCATCCTGAAGGCCCTGCAGGAGTGAAAGGAGAGCGCATGACGACAGACCGGGAGGAGATGCTCATCCGGCGGTACGATCTGGAGGTGACCTCGCCCCCGTGCGAGCCGGGGGCGGAGCGGTGGAGCGCGTTCGCCCACCTGGAGGACGACATCTCCGAGGTCCTCCCCTACCTGAACGCGGTCTGGAAGGGGGCCATCTACGACCACGACGCGCAGATCCTCACCTGGCGCATGGGAGGGCGCGCGGTGAGCGTGCGGCCTCGGGAACTGGCCGTGAGCAACCTGGAGGACCGGGACGAGGCGGCCGAAGTGGTGGAGCGCCTCATCGCCCGCATCAACGAGGTCTGGGCTCGTCGGGGCGAGATCCAGCCCAGCCTGGCCAGACGGCGGCGGCTGGTGGCGCTGGACGTCTACAAACTGCTCCCTGGGGGCAACTGCCGGGCCTGCGGCGAGCCGACCTGCTTCGTCTTCGCCACCAAACTGACCACAGGCCAAGTCTCGGTGGAAGCCTGCACGCCTCTCTTCACTGAGGAGCATGCAGAAAAGCGGGAGCGCCTCCTGGCCCTGCTGGAGGAGGCCGGGGCAGGGTGAACGCCGGGCTTCCCCAAGAGCCTCCCGGAGTTGCGGAGCATCCGGTTCTGCATATAATGAGCCCTACATGTCAAGGAGGTCCACCATGAACATCAAGGTCCTGGGAAGCGGATGCCCAAAGTGCAAGAAGTTGGAGCAGATCACCCGCGAAGCCATGCAGGAACTGGGCGTGGAGGGGCAACTGGAGAAGGTCACCAACTTCGCCGACATCGTGAAGTACCCCATCCTGTCCACGCCGGCCCTGGTCATCAACGAGAAGGTCGTCTGCTTCGGGTACGTCCCTACCAAGGATGAGGTCAAGGCCTAGCTGAAGGACGGCCACCACTGATCAGCCCATCTGGCGGCACGGCCCGCGTCGTCCGTGTGACTCCCGGGCGCCGCGAGGCCGTGCCGTCCCAGCCCGAGCGCCGAAAGGCGCGTTTTTTCGGGCCTTCTATATCAAGGATGGTTTATGTACGAGACGAGCGCGTCGGACACCTTGGAGGGGCAAGCCCCCGTGGAGCCCCATGTGCCCCTCTCGGAGGCGGATGTGAACCTCCTCCTCCGGGGGCTGCGGGCCATGGCCCATGAGAAGCGCTTGCACATCCTGGCCCTCCTGGCGGAGGGCGAGATGTGCGTCTGCGACATCACGGAGGGCCTGGGCATCTCCCAGCCCCTGGCCTCGCACCACCTGCGGGTGCTGAAGGAAGCCGGCCTGGTCCAGGACCGGCGGGATGCCCAGTGGGTCTACTACCGGTTGGACGAGGACGCCTTGCGCCGGTTCCATGCCGCCTACATGCGCCTCTTCGGCAAGGCTTCCGAAGGCGATGGGCGCGCTTCCAGGCCAGGGGCACGCGCGTGCCCCCCTCGTCGTGTGAAGGTTGGCCGGACGCGACCTCTGGACAGAGAATAACCGTCTTCAATCCCTGACCCCAATTTCTTACTAAGGAGGACTTTGTCACCATGACCCAGCACGTCACCGCCAGAACTGCAGAAGCGAAGGCAGCCGTTGCGCCTCGCCGCCTGTCCGTGTTGGACCGCTTCCTCACCCTGTGGATCTTCCTCGCCATGGCCCTGGGGATCGGCATCGGATATTTCCTGCCGGGAGTGACCCAGTGGGTGGCTGGACTGCAGGTGGGCACGACGTCGGTGCCCATCGCCATCGGCTTGATCCTGATGATGTACCCGCCCCTGGCGAAGGTGCGGTATGAGGAGATGGGCCGGGTGTTCCGCAAGCCGAGGCTTCTGGCCTTCTCCCTGGCCATGAACTGGATCGTCGGCCCGCTGGTGATGTTCGGGCTGGCCATCCTGTTCCTCCGCCAGTACCCAGAATACATGGTCGGGGTCATCCTGGTGGGGCTGGCCCGCTGCATCGCCATGGTCATCGTCTGGAACGAACTGGCCGGCGGAGACCGGGAACTGGCCGTAGGGTTGGTGGCCTTCAATGCCGTGTTCCAGGTGCTCTTCTACGCCGTCTACATCTGGGTCTTCATCACCTTCCTGCTGACGCGCCTGGGGTTGGTGGAGGGCCTGAACGTGGCTGTCTCCATGGCCGAGGCTGCCAAGACGGTCTTCATCTACCTGGGCATCCCCTTCCTGGCTGGCCTGATCACCCGCTTTGGCCTGATCCGGTGGAGGGGCCGGGAATGGTTTGAGACCAGATTCGCCCCGAAGATCAGCCCGGTCACCCTTGTGGCCCTCCTGTTCACCATCATTGTCATGTTCTCCTTGAAAGGGGAGTACATCGTGCAATTGCCCATGCACGTGGTGCGGGTGGCCATTCCCCTCCTGGCCTACTTCCTGTTGATGTGGTTTGCAGCGTTCTTCACGGCGCGCTGGTTGGGGGCTTCGTATCCAGAGACGACAGCCGTCTCGTTCACGGCCGCTAGCAACGACTTTGAACTGGCCATCGCCGTAGCCGTGGCCATCTTCGGCATCAACTCTGGCCAGGCTTTCGCCACGGTCATCGGGCCTCTCTTGGAGGTGCCAGTGTTGATCCTCCTGGTCAACGTGGCCCTGCGGTTCCGGCGTGCCCTGACCTATCGGGGATCCGTAGAGGGGTGATGTTCCGCTGTGCTCTCTTCCCAACCGACTTCTCGGCCTACGCCACCGCCGTGATGGACTGCCTTCCTGAGTGGAAGGCGGCCGGCTTGCAGGAGGTGCTGCTCTTGGGCGTCATCCGCCCCGCCGAGGTGCCCCTGGGCGGCTCGTTGGACCAGGACATCTTGGAGGAGGTGCGGTGGGGCGCCGAGCAGCGCCTCCGCCTTGCTCGGCAGGCCCTGGAGGGTCAGGGCCTCATCGTGCGCACGCGCCTGGAAGTGGGCCCCCCTGCCTCCGTCATTGTGAAGGTGGCAGACGAAGAGCACGTGGACCTCATCATCATGGGGGCGCAGGGCATGAGCCTGGTGCAGGAACTCCTCCTCGGGAGCGTTGCCCACCAGGTGGTGCGGACCGCCTCCGTGCCCGTCCTGGTGGAAAAATTTGACGTGGTCCGGCACCTGGGCCATGTGGAGTGCCGGCGGCGCTGCGCCCGCACTTTCCACCGCGTGCTCCACCCCACGGACTTCTCCCCGTGCGCCCACGCCGCGTTCAATGTGGTCAAGCGGCTGCGGACCGC
Source organism: Anaerolineae bacterium (assembly GCA_034434775.1). Lineage (GTDB taxonomy): Bacteria > Chloroflexota > Anaerolineae > DTPP01 > DTPP01 > DAOTYM01. Next base: position 9,195 of record DAOTYM010000218.1, read on the forward strand.
AGGCACGGAGGAAGTCGTCCTCCTCCACGTCCAGGACGAGCGGGTGATGGCCCGTCGCCCGCCGGAGCAGGTGGCCGAGTTTGACCGCGAGGACCTGGCCCGCTTGGAGGAGATGCGCAAGACGCTCGTGCTCTACGGCATCCCCCGGGTCAAAGTCCTCCTGCGCCACGGCATCCCCTTCGTGGAAACGCTGCGGGCGGCCGAGGAAGAGGACGTGTGCCTCATCGTCCTGGGGTCACGCGGCCGCAGCCCCGTGGCGGAACTCTTCACCGGCAGCACCTTTGAGAACGTGGTGCGCCAGAGCCGCAGGCCCGTGCTGGTGGTGCGGGGGAGCCAGTGCTACGGTGCATGAGAGCCCCTACGCTGGTGGCTTTCCCACAAACGGCCACCAGAGGCACCGGACCCCCCGCCCTTTCGTTTTGTCCCCTCCCCCTCTTGGTGTATAATCCCCCGGGAGCCCTGCGCGAGGTGTTGCGTGTGCCATGACCACACCCATGCGCCGGCAGTACCTGGAGATCAAGCGCCAGTACCCGGACGCCATCGTCCTCTTCCGCCTGGGGGACTTCTACGAAACCTTTGACGAGGACGCCAAGATCGTCGCCCAGGTCTGCGACGTGGTCCTCACCTCGCGCCCGGTGGGAAAGGGCCACCGCGTGCCCCTGGCCGGCGTCCCCTACCACGCCCTGGATACCTACCTGGCCAAACTGATCGGCGCGGGCTACAAAGTGGCCATCGCCGAACAGGTGAGCGAGCAACCCGTCCGCGGGCTGGTGGAGCGGGAGATCATCCGCGTCGTCACCCCGGGCACGGTCACGGAGCCAGCCCTGCTGGAGGAGAAGCGCAACAACTACCTGGCAGCGGTGGTGGTGGAAGGCCCCCGCGCCGGCCTGGCCTACGTGGACATCACCACCGGCGAGTTTGCCGCCACCCAACTGGAAGGCCGGGAGGTGGAAGCCCTCCTCGCCGAGGAACTGGGCAGGCTGGACCCGGCTGAGGTGCTCGTGGCGGCATCCGCGGGCCGGGGCTGGTGGGCAAGGCTGCGGGAAGGGCACCGCGCCGCCCTGACCGAGGTGCCCGACTGGTCCTTTGACCTGGACCAGGCGGCGGACGCCCTCAAGCGGCAGTTTGCCGTGGCCAGCCTGGAGGGGTTCGGCTTGGGGGGAAAGCCCCTGGCGGTGCAGGCGGCAGGTGCGGTGCTGGCCTACCTCCAGGAGACGCAACGGGAGACCCTGGGGCGGCTGCGCCCCCCGCACACCTACTCCCTCTCCGACTTCATGCTCCTGGACCCGGCCACCCGCCGCAACCTGGAACTGGTGGAGACCCTCCGCACCCGCTCCACGGAAGGCTCGCTCCTCGGCGTCCTGGACCTGACGCGGACGCCCATGGGAGGGCGCCTCCTGCGCAAGCGGCTGCTCCAGCCCCTCCTGGACCGGGAGCGGCTGGAGCGGCGGCTGGACGCGGTGGAGGCCTTCTACCGGGACACGCGCCTCCGCCTGGACCTCGCGAAGCGCCTCCAGGGCCTGGGCGACCTGGAGCGGCTGGCCCAGAGGGTGGCCAGCGGTACGGCAGGCCCTCGGGACCTCCTGGGCATCGCCAAAGCCCTGAAGGCGGTGGAGCCCCTGCGCTCGGCCTTGGAGAAGGGGGAAGCCGCCGCGGAGGGGAACCTGGCCGCCGCGCTGCGGCGGCTGCGGGAAGGCCTGGACCCCTGTGCCGAGGTAGTGGGGCTTGTGGAGAATGCCATCGCCGAGGATGCGCCGCCCACTTTGGCCGGCGGGCGGGTCATCCGGCGGGGGTTCTCCCCCGAATTGGACGGCATTGAGGAGTCGGCCAAGGCGGCGCGCGAGTGGGTGGCCGGCCTCCAGAACCGCGAGCGCGAGCGGACGGGCATCAAATCCCTCAAGGTGGGGTACAACAAGGTCTTCGGCTACTACCTGGAGGTCACCAAGCCCAACCTGCACCTCGTCCCCGCCGATTACGTGCGCAAGCAGACCCTGACCAACGCGGAGCGGTTCATCACCCCGGAACTGAAGGAGTACGAATCCCTCATCCTCCACGCGGAGGAGCGCATCCGCGAACTGGAGGCGGAGATCTTCCGCTCCGTGCGCGCCAAGGTCGGGGAATCGGCAGACCGCATCCTGGCCACGGCCGAGGCCCTGGCCGAACTGGACGTGGCCGTCGCCCTGGCCGAGGTCGCGCACCGCCACCGGTACGTCCGCCCCGTCCTCACCGAGGGGGACCGCATTGACATCCTCGGGGGCCGGCACCCGGTGGTGGAACTGACCCTGCGCGACGAGCCCTTCGTGCCCAACGACGTGCACCTCTCCCCGGAGGAGTGCATCCTGGTCATCACCGGGCCCAACATGAGCGGCAAGTCCACCTACCTGCGGCAGGTGGCCCTCATCGTGCTCATGGCGCAGATTGGCTCCTTCGTCCCGGCGGACGCGGCGGAGATCGGCCTGGTGGACCGCATCTTCACCCGCATCGGGGCCCAGGACGAGATCCACGCCGGGCAATCCACCTTCATGGTGGAGATGCTGGAGACGGCCAACATCCTCCACCACGCCACCTCCAAGAGCCTGGTCATCCTGGACGAGATCGGGCGCGGCACCAGCACCTACGACGGCATCCATCGCCTGGGCCGTGGTGGAGTACCTGCACAACCACCCCCGCCTGCGCTGCAAGACCCTCTTCGCCACCCACTACCACGAACTGACGGCCCTGGAAGGGCTCCTGCCCCGGGTGCGGAACTACAACGTGGCCGTGGCCGAGGATGGGGAGAAGGTGATCTTCCTGCGGAAGATCGTCCCCGGCGGGGCGGACCGCTCTTACGGCATCCACGTGGCGCAGCTGGCTGGGCTGCCCCGGCCCGTCATCCAGCGGGCCGAGGAACTCCTGCGGGAGTTTGAGGAAAACAGCCACCGGGGACCCGGCACCCCTGGCCCCCAGCGTCCCTACCAACTTCCCCTCTTCCCCTTCTCCGACCCTGTGGTGGACGAGATCGCTTCGCTGGACATCGCCACCATGACCCCCCTGGAGGCCCTGAACAAACTGTACGAACTCCAGCGCGCCATCCAGGAGCGGAAAAAGAAGGGGCCCGGCGCATGAGGCCAGGCCCCTTCGGGCCGTGGGGGGCGCGGCGTCAATCGCTGCGCCGGAAGAAGGGCATGCCCACCATGGTGAACCGGACGCCCAGGTAGGGCTTGCTCTCGTCGTCGGGCCGGGCCCCCAGTTTCACCCGGAGGGTCCGCTCCTCACCTCCCCGCTGCACAGTGATCTCCACGCGGTCGCCCGGCTTGAAGCGCAGCAGGACCTCGTCCAGGGGGTTGGCGGCGTCCACCGCCTGGCCTTCCACGGCGGTGATGAGGTCCCCCACCTGGATGCCTGCCTCGTCGGCCGGGCTCCGCGGCTCCACGTACTGCACCAGGGCACCGCCCCACCCCCAGCGGGGCATGGGGAGCACCTGCGGCACCTCAGGGGTGGCAGGCACGGGCGTCGGCGTGGGCGGGAGCAGGGCCTGGGGCTTCTGCCGGGCGCGGAAGTCGTACACCAGGTACCCGGCGACCGCCCCGCCCACGCACCCGGCGATCAGGCTCAGGACGATGCCCCCCAGCACGATGGCCACCAACACGGGATAGGTAGGACCCTTGGAAGTTGCCATATCTCACCTCCTCGGCGCACCCCCAGAGGGGCGCCCAACGCCTTGCAGAGCCTTCTGGTCAAGAAGCAAGGCTACGGCCCAGGCATTAATGGAAGATTAAACCCGTTGCAAAGGTCGCGTGCGCAGGACATCCTCGTTTCGCCCCTGCCCTCAACGATCTGGCCAGCCCCCTGTGGAGCCTCGCCGCGAGGCCATTTGACCGGCCTGGGCACGTATAGTATACTCCAAACCGCGGAGCCACAGCAAGGATGGAAAAGGAGGGGCCTGTAGGGGGCGAGGCGCGTGCCTCGCCCCGGGCTCGGAACTCTGGACCTGGGTTGCCCGCGCACCTCTGAGAAGTCCTGAAAGGAGTGCCTTCGGGCCATGCTGCGCCAAGCGCGTTGGCGAAAGGCGGTAGCGTTGCTATCCCTCGTCGGGGTGCTCCTGCTCCAGGGCAGGCTGGCACTCCCCTCCGCGCACGCCGCGCCTGACCCCCGCATCACGGACCTCATCAACCGCATGTCGGTGGGGGAGAGGGTGGGGCAACTCTTCCTCGTCACCTTCGTCGGCTCGGACGTCTCGCCGGAGTCGGACATCGGTGTCCTCATCCAGCAGTACCGGGTCGGCGGGGTGGTGCTCCTGGCCAGCAACCGCAACTTCGTGAACGGCGAGGACACGCCCCAGCAGGTGGCCGAACTCACCAACCGCCTCCAGGCTCTGGCCATGACCCCACCCGCCCAGCCGTCTTCCGGAGAAGGGACCCCACCGCGGGAACCCGTGCAGATCCCCCTCTTCGTCGCGGTGGACCACGAGGGAGATGGGTGGCCCTACACCCGCATCCGCTCGGGCCTGACCCCCTTGCCCAGCGCCATGGCCATCGGCGCGACCTGGGACGAGAAGAGCGCCTACACCATGGGCGAGGTCACGGGCCGCGAACTGAAGGCCCTGGGGATCAACATGCTCCTGGGGCCCAGCCTGGACGTCCTCAGCAATCCCCACCCCTACAGCGGTGGCGACCTGGGGACCCGCGTCTTCGGCGGCGACCCCTTCTGGGTGGGCCGGCTGGGCACGGCCTACATCCAGGGGGTCCACGAAGGGAGCGGTGGGCGTGTGGCCACGGTGGCCAAGCACTTCCCCGGCCACGGCGAGAGCGACCGCCGCGCCGACGAAGAGGCGGCAACGGTCCAGAAGTCGCTGCAGCAGTTGTACCAGATTGAACTGGCCCCCTTCTTCGCCGCGACCAGAGCGGAAGGGGTGGATGCCGACGCCACCACCGACGGCCTCATGTCGTCCCACATCCGCTACCGCGGCCTCCAGGGCAACATCCGCCAACTGACCCCGCCCATCAGTTTCGCGCCGGAACTCCAGTCCCTCATGGGCCTGCCGGAGTTCGCCCCCTGGCGGGAACGGGGCGGCCTCCTGGTGAGCGATGCCCTGGGGGTGCGAGCCGTGCGCCGCTACTACGACCCCCAGGAGCAGAACTTCCCCGCCCGCCGGGTGGCCCTGGACGCCTTCCTGGCCGGGAACGACCTCCTGCTCCTCTCCCAGTTCGCCCTGACCGACTCCTGGCCCGAGCAGTTTGAGAACATGAAGCGGACCATCGCCTTCTTCCAAGATAAGTACCAGGCCGATGCCGACTTCCGCCGCCGGGTGGATGCTGCCCTGTACCGCATCCTGCAGTTGAAGGTGCGCCTCTACCCTTCCTTCACTTTGGAGGAGACCCAGGTGGACCCGGCCATGGCCCTGGCCTCCGTGGGGAAGCGGCGGGAGGCTGTGGTGGAGGTGGCCCGCAAGGGCTTCAGCCTCGTCTACCCCGGCCCGGAGGAACTGGCCGACCGGCTCCCCAGCCCCCCTCTCCCGGACGAGCGCATCGTCGTGATCACGGACGCCCGTGAGGTCCGCGATTGCACTGGCTGCCCGTCGTTCCCCCTCCTGGCCCCCACAGCCCTGCAGGACTGGATCCTGCACCTCTACGGCCCGGAGGCCAGCGGCCAGGTGGACCCCGAGCAGATCTACAGCGGCACGTACGCCCAACTGAAGCACCTCCTGACCGCGCCCCCGGAAGAGTGGACGGAAGAGGAGCGGGTCCTGGATGAGAGGATCAAGCAAGCCGACTGGCTCATCTTCGCCGCGCTGGACGTGGACACGGAGCGCTACCCGGAGTCGGATGCCCTGCGCCAGTTCCTCAGGACGCGCACCGACTCGCTGCGGGGCAAGGCCATCGTGGTCATCGCCTTCAACGCCCCCTACTACCTGGATACCACGGAGATCAGCAAACTGACGGCCTACTACGCGGCCTACAGCAAGGTGGACCCCTTCGTGGAGGTGGCCGTGCGGGCCCTCTTCAAGGAGTTCACCCCCGTCGGCGCGCCGCCGGTGAGCGTGGCCGGCATCAACTACGACCTCATCCAACGCACCGAGCCGGACCCGGGACAGGTGGTGCAGATCAAGGTGGTGAACGCGCCGCCCGCGGGAGGGACGCCCGGGACGGTGGGCGTCAAGGTGGGCGACAAGCTGGAACTGGCCACAAGCCCCATCCTGGACCGCAACGGGCACCTGGTGCCCGATGGCACGCCCGTGGAGTTCCGCCTCTTCTACCCGACGGAGTCGCTGGAACTGCCGCGCATCGCCGCCACCACGAAGGACGGCGTGGCGCGCGCCACCGTGGTCCTGGAGCGGATCGGCCAGTTGGAGATCTCCCTGGTGAGCCGGCATGGCCTGCGCTCCACCACGGTGGTGGTGACCATCCAGCAGGGCCAGCCAGCCGTGATTGAGACGATAGAGCCTTCGCCCACCCCCACGCGCACCGAAACCCCGACGCCCCTGCCTACCCCTACCCCCACGCGCACGCCGCGGCCCACAGCCACGCCCACCCTGCCCCCCACGCCCACGCCGACGCCCGAACGGCGTGCCCCCGCCCAGGAGGGGGTGCCGCCCAGCGGCTTCGCCCTCTCCCTGGGGGCAGCGGTCCTGGCAGGGGTGGCAGGCTTCGCCGTCCAGGAAGGGCGCGGGCACGGACGGGCAAGGCAGGTGCGGTACGCCCTGTGGGGCGTGATCCTGGCCACCGTTGGCTACGTCCTCTGGGCCGTGGGGTGGC
>DAOTYM010000219.1:0-2735 GCA_034434775.1 Anaerolineae bacterium
CAAAGAGAAACCCCGTGGCGGCGGGCCACGGGGTTCCTGGGTGTCCTCAGGGGGTGGGGCTTACAGGCGCACTACGTCGGAGGCCTGAGGCCCTTTGGGCGTCTCTTCCAGGGTGAACTCCACCCGATCGCCCTCAAAGAGGTTGCGGTACCCTTCGCCGCGGATGGCGGTGTAGTGGACGAAGACGTCCTTGTCGTCTTCGTCCGCGCCGTCCACTTTGATGAAGCCCCAGCCCTTCACGCGGCTGAACCATTTGACTGTGCCGGTCACTCGTTCCATTGTTTGAAAAACCTCCTACTGCGTTGGACTGAAAGTGTTCTTGCTGCCCCTCTCGGCAGCCTGGGCGATCGGGGGACAGGGGAGGAGGCCCGGGGCAAAGAAAAGCCCGCCGGACCGCGAGGGCCAGGCGGAGGCTCTGTGGGTCACCTACCTTTGTCCGACGAACGCTCCATGGCCCTCTCTATAGCACAACTCGGCGCGCGTGTCAAATCCGGGGCTCGGGCCCTCCAAACTGAGGGCCCCTGGGGCCAGGTCCGCCTGCCCCGTACGCGTTGCCGGCCGCACGGGTTATGGTATAATCTGCCCGGGCCTGGCGATGCAGGCCCAGAGGAGGGGACGGGATGGCCGAGACCTGGACCAACGACCGGGTGGCGCATCTCCTCTTCCACATCGCTGACCTCCTGGAGATCAAGGGGGAGAGCCGCTTCAAGGTGGCTGCCTACAGGCGGGCCGGGGAGCAGATCCAGACGTTGGACCGGCCTATCGTGGACATCTGGCGGGAGGGCAACCTGAAGGATGTCCCCAGGGTGGGCGAGGCCCTGGCCAAGAAGTTGGACGAACTCTTCCGCACCGGCGAACTGGGCTTCCTGAAGCGCCTGGAGGCCGAAGTGCCCCCCAGCCTGGCCACCCTGTTGGAGGTCCCCGGCGTCGGTCCCAAGACGGCCCGTCTGGTCTGGGAGCACCTGGGCATCGCCGACCTGGACGCGCTGGAGCAGGCCGCCCGCGCGGGAAGGCTGCGGAGGCTGCCCGGCATGGGCGAGGCCAGCGAGGCGCGGATCCTGCGGGGGCTCCAGGCCCTCCGCGAAAAGGGCTCTGGCGGCCCGAAAGGAGAGGGGGCTGCTCCCTGAGCGGGACGCTCTCGGGACCGCGGTGGAGGCGCGCGATGGGCAAGCGACGCTCTTGGGAAGCGGGGGCTGGTTCCGGGGGCCGGCCGGCCAGAGGCACGCGCCGCCGGCCGAAGGTGGACCTCACGCGCATTCCCCCAGGCTGGGCTGCCGGCGCCTTCCTGGTCCTCGCGGCCCTCGCCCTGGCCGTGTGGATCCTCTCCATGCCCTCCGGGGAAACCGAGGCCCCGCCAACCGCGGCGGTGCCCGGGCCAACGCCTTCGCCTTCCCCTGCGCCCTCGCCCGTGCCGCCCCGCGTGGCCGTTGGCAGATGGGTCCGCGTGCGGGGCACGGAGGGCGAGGACCTCAGGCTGCGCTCGGCCCCCAGCCTGAGCGGGGAGACGCGGGCTTTGGTCAAGGAGGGCACCCTGTTGCGAGTGTTGGAGGGGCCGGTGGAGGCCGACGGCTACACCTGGTGGCGCGTCCAGTCGCCCGAGGACCAGACCGGCTGGGCGGCCGGGCAGTGGCTCGCCCCGGAATAGGCCATCCACACGCAGAGATGACAACCGGCATTTGCTGAGGAGGGCGAGGATGACGCAAGTGCCTCCCGAAGTGCAGGAAGAGGTGGAGCGGCTGCGCAGGGAAATCCGCTACCACAACTACCGCTACTACGTCCTCAACCAGCCTGTCATCAGCGACGCGGAGTACGACCGCCTGATGCGGCGTCTCCAGGAACTGGAGGCCCAGTACCCGGACCTGATCACGCCGGACTCTCCCACCCAGCGCATCGCCGTGGAGCCCCAGGAGGGGTTCGCCAAGGTCCAGCACCCAGCCCCCATCCTCAGCCTGGCCAACGCCATGACTCCCGACGAAGTCCGGGCGTGGCGGGACCGCGCCTTGCGCCTCCTCCCAGAGGGGACGCGCCTGGCGTACGTGGTGGAGCCCAAGATTGACGGCCTGACGGTGGTGCTGCACTATGAGAACGGCCTTTTCACCCTGGGGGCCACCCGGGGCGATGGGGAGGTGGGGGAAGACATCACCGCCAACCTGCGCACCGTGCGAGCCCTCCCCCTGCGCATCCCCGTACACCCTGGGGATGGTGCCGACGTGCCCCCCGCGCCGCCGCGCCTGGTGGTCCGCGGCGAGGCCTACATGCCCATCCGGGAGTTTGAGGCCTTCAACGAGCAACTGGCGCGGGCAGGCGAACGGACCTTCGCCAACCCCCGCAACGCGGCTGCCGGCTCCCTGCGCCAGTTGGACCCCCGCATCACCGCCGAGCGGCCCCTGAGCCTCTTCGTCTACTCCGTGGTCGCCGCCGAGGGGGTCCGCCTGGCCACCCAGTGGGAGACCCTGGAGTACCTGCGGGCGATGGGGTTCCCCGTGGTGGAAGCCCAGCGCTTTGAGGACCTGGAGGAGGCCATCGCCTACTGCCTGGAGTGGCAGCGCAAGCGCGACATCCTCAACTACGAGGTGGATGGCATGGTCATCAAGATAGACGACCTGGCCATCCAGGAGAGGCTGGGCTTCGTGGGCAAGGACCCCCGCGGCGCGGTAGCCTTCAAGTTCCCAGGGCGGGAGGCGACCACCAAACTCCTGCGTATTGAGGTCTATGTGGGGCGGACGGGCAACCTC
>DAOTYM010000220.1:0-6580 GCA_034434775.1 Anaerolineae bacterium
CGTAGTCCTTGAGGTCCTTCCGAGCCGAGACGAAGCCGGCGCCCGGGGTATCCACCAGGGCCTTGGCCGTGTCGTAGGAGTAGAGCCACTGGAGGTACTTCCAGGCAGCCTGCTTCTTGGCCGAGTAGGCGTTGATGCCGGAGCCCTGGCTGCCGAACATGGCGAACTGGCCACCCTTGCCGGCGGGCGATGGGGCGAACCCGATCTTGCCCACCACAGCCGAAGCCTTGGGGTCGTCGGCGATGCCGCCGAAGAGGGGTGCCCAGTTCAGGGCCATAGCCGTCTGCCCCTGCAGGATGGCCGCCAGGCGCTCGTCAATGGTCCAGTTGCCGCTGGCCGGGTCCACCGTCTTGTCCTTGAGCATCATGTCGCTCATGAACTGGAGGGCCTCAACGGCTTTGGGACCATTGATGTGGCCGTCCGCCTTCCAGCAGACGTCGTCCCACAGGGAGCCACCGAAGGACCACATCAGCGGGCAGTAGTCCACGGAGATGTAGTCGCCCAGGCGGCTGCCCTGCCAGGCCCAGCCGAACATGCCATCCTTGGTCAGGCCCTTGGCCATCTCGCGGACCTCTTCCCAGGTGGCAGGCGGGGTGCTGATCAGGTCCTTGCGGTACCACAGAACCTGGCAGTTGAGGCTCCAGGGGAGGCCGTAGATGGGGGTGTCCTTGAAGGCATCCCACTTGCCGGCCACCAGTTCCGCCTGGGTGGTGGGGTACTTGCCGATGCGGTAGGTGATCTCCGGGAAGAAGTCGTCAAAGTGGATGGCGGCATCCGGGCTGTTGAGGTACTCCGGCGTGTCCAAGCGCTCCAGAGCGCCGGCGGCCACAAAGCCTCCGATCCACTGGCTGTCGTAGTGGTAGATGTCGTACTCGGCGCTCTTGGCGTTCACCAACTGCTTGACGCGCTGCTCCAGGAAGGTGTACGGCGTCTGGTCAATGACGACCTTGATGCCGGTGGCCGGCGTGAAGGTCTCATCGGCCAGTTTCTGCTCGTACTGGGTCTGGGGCCAGTTCAGGGCCAGCACGCGCAGGACTTCCGGAGCCTTGGTGGGCGGGGGCACCGGCGTGGGGGTCGGCGCGGCCTCCTTGGGGGCCGGGGTTGGCGTGGCTGCGGGAGCGCAGGAGGCCAACGCTGCTGCACCGGCAGCCAGGGTGCCGAACTTCAGGAACTCACGGCGGCTCAGTTTGCGGTTCATGGAACTCCTCTCTCCTTTCTCCGTTGGTGGTTCCTCACCTGCGAGGTTCCGGGCACGACTTCCCGTCCGACAAACGCGGCCTCAGCGGCTTTGAGCATCACGCAGTGTACATCACCTCCTTTCCCCATCCAAGCAGAGGGCTTCTACGGAGCAAACTGCTCTGCGCGGCACATACACCCGGCCAACGGCCGGGAGAGACGACGAGTTGCCCCCAGGGGACGGCTCCAGGGGGAAAGAAAAGCCGATATGGCCCATTGGTTCGGGGAAAAGGCCCGAGGCCCGAAGGAGTAAGGGGCACAGGCCTCCAGAGGATGCCCTGGAAGTCCTTCCTCGGGGAGGAAGGACTGCAGAGGAGTTCACGGCGACCAGCCAGGCCTTGCCCGGAAGTTCTCCGAAAGGAGAGAGCACAGTGGCCCCACCCTGTCCTGCAAGATGCCGCCGGCGGATCCCTGCTTTGGGCTCTCTTCACTGCTCCCGCGCCCGGACGCAGGCCACGGTCGGCGGTTGAGCCTCCCTGCCCTCCCTGGCAACGGTGCTCACGCTGAAAAATGGCGGGGGAAGGGGGCGTTCGATTATCGATTGCGCCCTATTATACACAGGACCCAAAGTTTTGTCAAGTGAACCGTGCGCGTTCGTTCTTGCGCAGCCTTGCCTTCCACCTCCACCGGTGGTATGATAGCAGGGGCGCCGTCCCACCACGCCCTTTCCCGAGAAGCCAGTGCAGAGTGGCCCAGCTGACAAGGAGGTCGCCCATGTCTACCGAATCCCTGCTCACCCCCGCCGAAAAGGCCCTCAGGGCCGAGGTGCAGGACTTCGTGGCCTCGGTCCCCCGCCAGCTCCTCTTGGATATGGACGCAGAGAAGGTCGTCTTCCCCCGCGAGTTCCTGGAGGAAGCCGGCCGCCGAAACCTCCTGGGCCTGCGCTTCGCCCCTCTGTGGGGTGGCCGCGGCCTCCCGTGGACTTCCGAACTGGTCGCCCTGGAGGAAGTGGGCGTCCTGGGCACGGCCCTGGCCTGCCTCTACTCCCTGGCCTCCATTGTAGGCGAGGCCATCCACGTCTTCGGCACGGAGGACCAGAAGGAGCGGTACCTGCGCCCCCTGATCCAGGGCAAACTGGCCGTGGCTGAGGGCCTGACGGAGCCGCGGGGCGGTTCCGACTTTTTCGGCGCCACGTCGGTGGCCCGCCGCCAGGGAGATACCTTCTTCCTCACCGGGCAGAAGCGGTTCATCGTCGGGGCGGAAGGGGCCGACCTCTTCCTCGTCTACGCCAAGGTGGAAGGCATCCAGGACCCCAAGGAGGCCATGACCGCCTTCCTCGTGGAGCGCGGCCCCGGCGTGGAAGTCCACCATGTCTACGGCCTGATGGGCACCCGGGGCGGCGGCACGGGGCGGCTCGTCTTCCGGGATGCCCCGGTGCCCGTGGAGAACGTGCTGGGCGGGGAGGCCGGCATCGGCCGGGGGAGCGACGTCTTCCACCGCATGATGGTCCCCGAGCGGATGACTTCCGCTGGGGGCGCGGTGGGCATGGGCCGGGCCGCCCTGGAGATCGCCGCCCGCTACGCCGACCGCCGGCACGCTTTCGGCCAGAAGATCCGCCGCTTTGAGGGCGTCTCCTTCAAGATTGCCGAAAGCCTGACCCTCCTGGACGCGGCCCGGGCCCTCAACTACGCCGTCGGCCGGGCCATTGACGCTGGCGAGGACCCGGGCAAGGTCCGCCGTCTGGTGTCCGAGGCGAAGAAGTTCGCCACCGAGGCCGCCTGGACCGTGGTCAACCACGCCATGCAGGTCCTGGGGGGCATCGGCTACACCAACATCTACCCTGTGGAGCGCATGCTGCGGGACGTGCGCCTCATCACCATCTGGACTGGCACCAACGAGATCATGAACCTGGTCATCCAGCACGAGTTCTACCGGGAGTTCCTCTCCCGGCGTCCCGCGGGGCGTGACGTGGAGGCCGATGCCTCGGGCGCAAGCCTGGAGGAGGAGAAAGTCTACGGGGGACCGGAGGAAGGGGCCTGACTCCCCCCTCGTGTTGGACCACAATGCAAATTTCGTTTTCGGCCATGCAGGTCACGGTTGCAGTCTCGTAGGGGCGCACGGCCGTGCGCCCCTACTCCACCCCTGAGAATCACTGTGGCGTAGTACTCACCCCCGCCCATCTTGTTAGCCACCGATTCAAATCGGGGCTCAAGTAGGGGCGATTCATGAATCGCCCGTACCCAGGCCTGCGCCGACGCCGTCCCCGCAGGGGCGAGGCGTGCCTCGCCCCTACTTCAACCGCTGGTGTGGATGTCTGCTGGTTGCCACGACTTTGTAAGGGCGATCCATGAATCGCCCTTACAAAGCCTCAGCCGCTGGTGTGGAGACCTGCTGCCTGCTGCCCGCTGGCGGGTTCACGCCTCCACCGGCACGGGCGCGCCGCGCCGCTCCAACGAGCGCTGGGCAGCCTCCAGGACGCGCACCACCCGCAGGCCGTTTGCCCCGTCGGTGTGGGGGCGCTTCCCCTGGAGGATGCACTCCACGAAGTGCGCGCACTCGTTCCGCAGCGGCTCCGAGGCCTCAATCCGCGGGATCCAGATGTCGCCGCTGCGCACCCGGTAGTGGAACTCGCCGAAGATCTGACCGTTCCCCACCCGCAGGACCCCCTTGTCGTAGACGCGGATCTTCCCCTCGCTGTCCACGTCGTCGTAGAGGACCATCTTCTTGCTGCCCACCAGGGTCATCCGCCGCACCTTGCAGGGGTCCAGCCAACTGGCGTGGATGTGGGCCACCACGCCGCCGGGGAACTCCAGGTCCACGAAGACCACATCCTCAATGCCCGCGTCCAGGTAGGTCCCTCCTCGGGCGCTCACCTCGCGAGGCATCGCCTCCAGGAGGTAGATGAGGATGGAGATGTCGTGCGGGGCGATGCTCCAGAGGGCGTTCAGGTCTCGCTGCAAGCGCCCCAGGTTGACGCGGGTGGAGTAGGCGTAGTAGATCTGGCCCAGTTCCCCCGCCTGGAGCAACTCTTTGATCTTCCACACCGCCGGGTTGTACTCAAAGGTGTGCCCCACCATGAGGACGCGGCCCTGCCGCTCCGCCAGGGCGATCAGGTCTTCCGCCTCGGCGGAACTCGCGGTGATGGGCTTCTCCACCAGAACGTGCTTGCCCGCCTCCAGGGCCGCCCGCGCCAGCGCGTAGTGGGTCCGCACCGGCGTGGCGATGGCCACGGCATCCAGGCTCGGGTCCGCCCACAGGTCCTCCACCCGGGTCGTCGTCCGCACCTGGGGATACAGCCGCCGGACCACTTCCAGCCGCTCTGGGTCCGTGTCACAGCAGGCGGCGAGGGTGCTCTCCGGCAACTGGTGGAAGTTCCGGGCCAGGTTGGGCCCCCAATACCCGTATCCGATAAGTCCCACCGAAACCAACGTCGCTCTCCCCTCCAGGAACAGTCTGGCCCCACGGGGCTACCCTGCCATCAGCGCCTTCCGGAACTCCCGGACCAGTTCCTCGGCCCTCTGCCCGCGCCCGCGGATCCGGATGACCCGTTTGGTGTGGTCCAGGAAGGCCAGGTGTACCCACACCCGGTCCTCTGGCAGGAGGGCCTCAATCCGCTCGGCCCACTCAATGGCCGTGACGGTGCCGGGCGCCCCCAGGATCTCGTCCAGCCCGATGCCCAGGACCTCCTCCACGGGGTGCTCCAGGCGGTAGAGGTCCACGTGGTACAGCCGCCGCACCGGCCCCTGCGGGATGGGGTACTCCTGGATGAGGGTGAAGGTGGGGCTGGTGACCGGCCCTTCCACCCCCAGCCCCCAGGCGATGCCCTGCACCAGGCTGGTCTTGCCGGTGCCCAGGTCCCCTTCCAGCCCGAGGACCTCCCCCCCGCGCAGGAACCGCGCCAAGTGGCGGCCCAGCCCCTGGGTCTGGGCCTGGCTGTGGCTGATGAGTTCCAAGGTCTTCTCGTCCAGGATCGGAGCCATCTCGGGCGCATTATACCAGAACCGGACACGGAGACAACCCGGCGCTCCCCCATATGCCATGTTGATAGGCTACCCACAGGGCCTGCTCCGGGGTGCGCTGGCCCGAGGCGTCCCCCTCAGGTCCCTGGCCACTTCGCGCCTTTTTGCGCGAAGTCCCGTCCGGAGTTGCGTTTCTCGCCTGGACGTTGTATAATTTCACCCGAGGACCCGAAGCCGCTTGAGCCTCCTCCCCAAAGAGGAGGAGCCTATCTACGTCTGTCCAAGGAGAATAGCCTGTGGCCCTGAGGAAAAAGGTCGGCGCAGTCATGGTCGTCGGCGCCGGGATCGGGGGCATGCGTGCCGCAGCAGACCTCGCGGAATCGGGCATGCGGGTTTACCTGGTAGAAGCCCTGCCGGCCATCGGCGGCATCGTCTCGCAACTGGGCTTCATGTTCCCCACCCACGACTGCGTCCTCTGCCGCGGCACCGGCGAACACGGCTACGGCTGCACGCGCCCGTCCATCACCCCCAAACTCCTGGACCACGACCTCCATCCCAACATCCAAGTCATGACCACCACGCAGATCGTCTCCGTCTCCGGGGAGCCGGGCAGTTTCCAAGTCCGGGTGCGCCACGAGCCCCGGTACGTGGATGTGCGGCGCTGCATCAACTGCGACGCCTGCGCGCAGGTCTGCCCGGTGGAACTCCCCAGCACCTACCAGGCCGGCCTGGCCACCCGCAAGGCCGCCTACAAAGTCGCCCCCCGCTCCGTGCCAGATGCCTACGTCATAGACCGGAGCGATTACTGCGACCCCTGCCTGAAGTGCCAGGAGGTCTGCCCCACCCACGCCATTGACCTGAGCCAGCAGCCCTGGGAGGAGGACCTGGAGGTCGGCGCCATCATCCTCTCCGTGGGGTACCGGCTCTACGACCCCTCGGCGGCGCAGGAGTACGGCTACGGCCGCTTCCCCAACGTCCTCACCTCCATGCAGTACGAGCGCCTGGCCAGCCGCTCCGGCCCCACGGAGGGCATCCCGCAGCGCCCCTCCGACGGCCAACTGCCCAAGAAGATCGCCTGGCTCCAGTGCATCGGCTCCCGGGACCAGATCCACCCCTACTGCTCGTCCATCTGCTGCATGTACACCACCAAGGAGGCCGTGCTGGCCAAACAGCGCATCCCCGAGGTGGAAGCCAAGGTCTTCATGATGGACGAGCGGGCTTTCAGCAAGGAGTACAACGCCTACTACGAACAGGCCCGCAACCTCTGGGGCATCCAGTACATCCGCTGCCGCGTCTCGGAGATCAAAGAAGACCCCCGCACACGGGACCTGTACCTGGGCTACCACGACGACCAAGGCCGCCTCCGCTACGAGAAGTTTGACATGGTGGTCCTGGCGGTGGGGAGCGAACCCCCGCCGGCAGCCGTGGCCCTGGCCGACCAGTTG
>DAOTYM010000221.1:0-7798 GCA_034434775.1 Anaerolineae bacterium
CACGAAGTTGACGAAGACCAACTCAAAGAGCATCCCGAAGCGGAGGGGGTCCCGGAAGGCCGCCCAGAGCCGCCCGCGGCTCCCTCCCTCCCGCGCCAACTGGACGAAGCCCCAGGCTGCCACGAGGAGCGCGCCCGGCAAGAGGAGAGCCGACCCCACGTTGATGATCCTGTGGGCGATCTTCTCGGCCACCATGACGCTCCAGGTAGCGAAGGTCACGATGCTCGTCCCGACGACGGTCAGGGGCATCGCAGCCCTGTAGACCCATCCCCCTACCCTGAACCGCCGCGCCACCAGGAGCAAGAGGGCCACGTCCACCAGGGTCAGCATGATGTGCAGGTGGGCGATGATGGCCCGCTGCCCCAGGCTGTGGGGCTCCCGCACCACGTCCTCGGCCAGGAAGGCGGTGAAGCCGTTGCCGAAGTAGGCCCCCGTCGCGCCGCCGATGGCCGCGGAGGCCAGGGTGTAGACGGCCACCAGCCAGAAGGCCAGCCGCTCCCAGGAGAAGCCCTCCTCCAGGTCCGACCGCCACGGGAAGAGCCCCCAGGCCAGGACCGCCCCGGCGTAGAAGACGAGGCTCAGCCCGACGAGGAAGAGGCCGTGGGCGATCCATCCGGCGCGGAAGTAGGCGAAGGCGATGGCCCCGCCGCTGGCCAAGAAGTACCCGGCGGTGATGGCCGGCCGCACCAGGCGGGGCGTGCGTTCGTCAAAGGGCAGGGCGTCCAGCATGAGGTAGACCAGGGCCGCCACGAAGGGCACGGCCAGGGCGTGGTAGAGCATGATGATGCGCCCCACCCGGCCAGCCGGGTCCAGGGCCAGGCCCAGGCGGGCTGGCACGTCCCATGCTGCCAGGGGGCCGGAGAAGAGGCTGAGGAAAGCCACTGCCAAGGCTTCCCAGCCAGTGACGACCAGGAGCAGCCCCTCGGTGGTGGTGAAGAGCCTTTGGATGCGCTGTGTCAGCGAAGGCATGTCCTCCCCCCTCAGGTGTGGGCACCTTCCCGCGGCCTGGTGCACGATGCTGGCGCTAGCCCTTCAAAGACGCGCTCACCCGGACCGCTTCCCTCACCATCTGGTTGGCGTACCCCCACTCGTTGTCGTACCAGGCCATGACTTTGACCAGGTCCCCGTCCACCACGCGGGTCATGCTTGGATCCACAACGGCGGCCCGGGGGTCCTTGATGATGTCGGACGAGACGAGGGGGTCTGTGGCCACGCCCACGATGCCCTTGTACCTCGGGCTCTCGGCCTCCTCTCGGAAGATCTGGTTGACCTCCTCCACGGTGGTCTCCCTCTCCGTGAGGAAGACGATGTCGGCCAGGGAGCCCACTGGCACCGGACCCCGCACCGCCACCCCGTCAAATTTGCCCGCGTATTGGGGGAGAGCCTGGGTGGTCGCCTTCGCCGCGCCCGTGGAAGTGGGCACAAAGTTGGCCGCACCTGCCCTGCCCCTCCTCGGGTCCTTGTTGGGGGCATCCACGATGGACTGGCCTGCCGTGTACGCGTGGAGGGTGGTCATGATCGCCTTCCTGAAGCCGATCCTCCTGCCCACGATCTCCACGATGGGGGTGATGCAATTGGTGGTGCAACTCGCGCAGGAGATGATGGACACGTCCCCCCTCTCAGGACGGTTGACGCCGTGGACCACGGTGATCACGTCCTCGCCCTTGGCGGGGGCGGAGAGGATGGCGAACTTAGCCCCAGCCCGGATGTGCTTCTCCAAGTCCTCTTTCCTGGTGAACACACCGGTGCACTCAAAGACGATGTCAATCCCCAGCGCGCCCCAGGGGAGTTGGAGGGGGTCCCTCTCGCTGAAGACCTTGACCCTCTTGCCGCTGACCACCAGGTCCCCACCCTCCACTTCCACCGGTTTCTCGTACCTCCCGTACACCGTGTCGTACTTCAGGAGGTACGCCAGGTTGTCCACAGGGGCGATGTCGTTGACGGCGACCAGGTCCAGTTCAGGGGTGTCCAGGACGATCTTGAAGGTCGCCCTTCCGATCCTCCCCAAGCCGTTGATCGCGACTTTGGCCATGCTTCGCCTCCTTATCAGTCAGGTGGCCTTTCCAACCGCACCCCGGCACTCCGGCTGGCCTTCCGGGGCTCCAGGACGCAGGGCTGTGACGACCAGGTTCCCGCTTTCCTCCGGGTCAAAGGGCGCACCCTGCAGGTCTCCCCAGAACTGCAGGCGGTGGAAGCCGGCCTCCTCCAGGGCTTGCGCCAGTTCGCGCTCCCGCCACGGATGCAGCCGCGTGGCGAGCACCCGCTGGCCCCACTCCCCAGTGCCCCGCCTCCGCAGGATGACCACCTGGAAGGTCAGGAGGCCGTCTGGGTCAAACTCGTAGTGGCGCAGGAAGAGCCACTCGTCCTCCCCCTCCCGGTGGGACTGGGGCGGGAGCCACGCCTCCCGCCGGGCCAGGATGCGGTCGTAGTTGAGGTCCTGTAGGCACAGGAGCCCCCCGGACCGCAGACACGCGGCGAAGTCCCGAAGGGCCGCCGCTAGGTCCTCCTCCGTGAGGAGGTGGGGCAGGGAGTTGCCCAAGCAGAGGAGGGCATCAAACCCGCCCCCCACCGCTGGGGCCAGCGCGCTGAACCCCGCGACCTCAAAGCGGACCGGCACCCCGGTGGCCTGGGCGTGGGAGCGGGCCTGGGCCACCATCTCGGGGCTTAGGTCGGCCCCCACCACCTCGTACCCCCGCTGGGCCAGGGCCACGGCGTGCCTCCCGGTGCCGCAGGCTGCGTCCAGCACCCGCCGCGCGCCCACGGACCGCAGCGCCTCCTCCAGGAAGGGGAGTTCCAGGGCCAAGCGCGCCCTCCAGTCCACGAAGCGGTCGTAGTCCTGGCTGAAAACCTCGTACATCACACCACCAGGAGCGCCATATCCCGGCCGAAGAGGCCTAGGCGGTCGTGGGGCTTGAGGGGCCTATCCAGGGCCGGCTCGCGCCTCACGCTCCCATCTTCCACCTGCTGGTACCCCAGGTACGGGGCCATGGAGTTGCGCGTCCAGAAGAGTTTGCCGTTCAGGAAGGCGTGGCAGACCTCGTCGGCGGGGATGCCCAGCCGGGCAAGCAACTCCCCCACCGTCCCGCCGCCCTCCAGGGCCACTTGGAGGGTGCAAGGCGCTTGGGGACCGCACTGGGGAACATACCGCCGCAGGTTTCCATACAGATGCACCTCCACCATCGGCTTCCTCCGGTATCCGTGGATGAGCCTGGGCAGGCAACGGATGCAGAGACCCCGCTACGGGCTGCCCCAGGTGATCTCGTACCCCAGGGAGATGGCCCCCTCGGGGCAGATCTCCTCGCACAGCGCGCAGTAGGTGCAGTCCCACGGCCGGGCGATGAAGGGGCCGACCGGGCCCATCTCCACCGCGCCAGCAGGGCACCGCTCCACGCACGTCCCGCAGCGGGTGCACCGCTCCAGGTTGATCTCGGGCACCACCCATGCGTTCATGTCGGTCTCTCCGGCCTGCTCCGTCCTTCGGGAAGGATCGCCCTCAGGCATAGGCACGCTCCAGCCGCTCCAGGAGGCGGTGGAAGGCCTCGTGCCGCCCCGGGCCGATGCGTTCTGCCTCCACCCTGGCAAACCCCTCCGCCAGTTCCCGTTGCTGCTCTTCGGTGAGGTGCATGTCGGCGATGGGGTAGAGGATGTTGTCCTCCTTGCTGATGTGCTGGCTCAGGAGGGCCACGTAGGACCTGGCGTTGTGGACGAAGGCGGACCTCCCCCGCGGGTCCCCAGCCCGGTACTGGGCGAGGGCCTCGCGCATGCCGCGGACGAACTGCCGCCCCTGGTCGTGCTCCAGGAGCATGACTCCGATGGGGCCGCCCTCCCGGGGCACCCCGGCCTCCTCCATAGCCTTGAAGAGGAGGTCTTCCTCCTTGCCGTGGTGGCAGCGGTCAGCGAAAACCTGGATGAACTCCAACATCTGCTCCAGGTCGTCGGGGTCCACCGCCTCCCCAGCCTCCAGTTTGCGGCAGGCGCTGCTCAGGATGCCCAGCATGGTCTGGATGGCACGGTGCTCTTCCATCAGTTGTTGCGTAGGCCGCATCGTCCGCCCTCCCTCAAGGCGCGGGACCCCGGACGGGGCTCTGCGCCTGGCTTTGCCCTTAGTGTACCGGGGAGGGCGGTGGGGGTCTACGACAAAAGTCGCACCTGAGGGACGGTCGCCTGAGGAAGGGAGCGGCGGCAGGGGCGGGGGATCTGGAGGGGCGATTCACGGAGCGCCCCATAGGGCGGGGCATGCCGCGCCCCTGCCTCACACCAGGCGGTGGAGGCCCCGCAACTGGTTCAGGTAGTCGCGGATGGGCCGCTCGCGGCGGGGGCTCGGCCCCAGGGAGTCCACCACCTCGTCCCGCCCGAGGAGGGCCAGGCAGGTGTTGAGCACCGCCTCCCGCAGGACCTGGAGGTTGTAGCCCCCCTCCAGGACGAAGGCGATGCGCCCCCCGCAGAGGTCCCGGGCCATCCCCACCAGGGTGCGGGCCAGGCGCGCATATCCGCTCACCGTGAGGAGCATCCCCGCCAGGGGGTCGCTCCAGTGGGCATCGTAGCCGGCGGAGACGAGGATCAGGTCCGGCTGGTAGCGCTCCGCCAGGGGGTACAGGAGTTCGTCAAAGATGGCTGCATACCCCTCGTCCCCCACCCCCGCCTCCAGGGGCACGTTGGCTGTGTACCCCTCGCCCGGTCCCTCGCCGATCTCCCGCCAGTGGCCGGTCCCGGGGTAGTGGGGGTACTGGTGGGTGGAGAAGTAGAGCACCCGGGGGTCGCGGTAGAAGGCGTCCTGGGTGCCGTTGCCGTGGTGCACGTCAAAATCCACGATGAGGACCCGCTCCAGGCCTCCCTCTTCCAGGGCGTAGAGGGCCGCCACGGCCACGTTGTTGAAGAGGCAGAACCCCATCCCGTGGTGGCGCAGGGCATGGTGCCCGGGCGGCCGCACCAGGGCGAAGCCGTTTTCCAGGCGGCCCGCAAGCACCGCCTCCACCAGGGCCACCGTGCCCCCCGCGGCCACGAGCGCCGCCTCGTAGGAGCGGGGCCGGACGTAGGTATCGGGGTCCAGGAAGCCGCCTCCCTGCGCCGCCACCTGCCGCACATGCTCAATGTAGGAGGCCGCGTGGACCCGCTCCAGCCGCTCCCGGGCGATGGGCGCGGCCGGGACCTGCACCATGGCCCCGAGGACGCCGTGGCCCTCCAGCGCCTCCAGGATGTGGCGCAGGCGCTCGCGGTTCTCCGGGTGGCCGCGCAGGTCGTGCTCCAGGAAGATGGGATCGTAGACGTAGCCGGTGGCCATATCGCCCTCCATACAGGAGTAGGGGCGATTCGTGAATCGCCCCTATAGCCCGTCCCCCTGCCTTGCCGATGCCGTCAACGAAATAAACGAATGGCTTGCCCCTGCCCAGGCCAGGTCCATTCGTTTATTCGTTGGCCATTCGTTGATGGCTCTCCTCCAGGAGAAGCAAGTGCTCCCTGGAGTGCCGCCTCTTACACTTTGACGCACATGGGGCGACGCATGCGTCGCCCCTACCGGCGGCCCTTACGTGCCGCACCGCAAACCCTATAGAGGCGCACGGTCCTGCGCCCCTGGCCCCCTTCCCTCTCCGGATCGGAGAGGGAAGGGGGCGGGGGGATGGGGAGAGGTCCTCCCCTCTCACGGTGGGCAGGTGTCTCCCAGCCGGGTCCAGCGCAGCGCGTCAAAGGCCAGCCAGCGGGAGAGGTGCGTCTCGTAGGTCACATCGCTCAGGAGGACGTAGTCGCTGGCCGCCGAGGTGTAGGGGAAGTTCCCCAGCGTCACCCACTGGTTGGGATTGGCCCCTTGGTTTACGGTGACGAAGGTGTAACCGTCCCGGTGGTGCACCTCGTACCGCGCCGCGCTGGTGGCATAGTAGTAGTACGGGATGTAGGCCTCCAGCCGGTAGCAGCCATCGGAGGGCAGCACTGGGTCCCAGACCGCCCAGTTGTCGGCCGGCGGGCTGTAGCGGTTCTGCGTCCACCAGGAGTCGTTGCCGTACCCCACGGCCACGCTGTGCCACCACTCCGCCGGGCCGAACCGCTGGAAGCCAGGGTCGCCGTCGTCCACCAGGACCGAGAGGGCGGGCGTGGAGGTCGGCGTCCGAGTGGGCGTGCGGGTTGGAGTGAGGGTGACCGTCGGCGTGGGCGTGTGGGTGGGGGTGGCCGTGGGCGCTGGGACGCCCGTGCAGACCGTCAGTTCCACGTCGTCCACGTACATCCAGGACCTGTAGCCATCCCCGTTGTTCCAGACCTCCAGGGCGACCTTCACGTTCATGCCGCGGAAGGACATCAGGTCCGCCGTCAGTTCCGTCCACTGGCCGCTGTTGGAGTTGCCCTGGAAGAGTTTGGGCTCGTAGTACATGCCCGTCAGGTCGGTGATGCCGATGAACTGGACGTCGTAGTGGAGCCAGAAAGCCTCCCCTTCCGCGGCCAGGGGCTCCAGGCTTTCGCCCCGGTGCAGGCGGTTGAAGAACTCCGCCCAGTTGTAGCGGGCCGCCTCGGTGCTCCAGGGCCACTGCGCGTACGGCTTGTACCACAGGTGCAGGGTAGCGCTGGTGGCGTTCCAGGGGATCTGGAACTGCTGGCGGGCCACGCTGTCGCTGAAGGCGTCTGTCTCACTCGGCCTGATGCCGCCCAGGAAGGACCACGATCCGCTCACCGCCGTGTCGGTGGAGCGGCGGGCCTGGCGCGCCGTCAGGGGGTTCTCCCACGGCGGGAAGACAAGGTCACCGGTCCCCTCCTCAAAACCGCTGTTCTGGAGGAGGTTCCAGCACTGGACGGTGCCGGTGACCGTCGGCGTAGGCGTCCGGGTCGGCGTGGGCGTGGCCGTGGGCGAAGGCCCTGGCGTGGCCGTGGCCGTCGGCGTGGACGTGCGCGTGGGTGTGGGCGACGGCCCCACTGTCGGCGTGGCGGTCCATGTCGGCGTCCGGGTGGGCGTGGACGTGGGCGGAACTGTCGGCGTGGGCGTGGGGCCTGGATGCCCGCGCAGCGCAAGCGGCAGCCAGAGCATCCGCCCCAGCGAGACGGCGTTCAGTTCCACGTGCCGGATGTCGCCGTTGGTGGTCCAGACCGGCGAGTCCGGGCCCATGGGCGTGGCCGGCACGCCGGCCACGGTGAAGTGGATGACATCGCCGGGGACCGCGCCTTCTTTGTCCGGCGTGGTGGGGTCGTCGCGGTAGCAGGCCAGGAGCCCGTAGACGCCGGTAGAGGTCACGGTGTACGCCCCGCAGGGGATGTCCTCTGGCGTATAGGCCACCACCTCCACCCCGATGGGCAGGAGGACGCCGTTCAGGTACGAGGCGATGCCGTAGAAGTTGACCCACTCGTTGGTCGGCACGATGCGGGTGCCGGTGGGCGTGGGCGTCGGCGTGCGGGTGGGCGTGTTGGTCGGCGCTGGCGTCCCGCCGAGGGCGTTCAGTTCCACGTGGCGCAGGTCGCCGTGGGCGGTCCAGGTGGGGCTATCCGGCCCCATGGGGGTGGCCGGGAAGCCGTTGATGGTGAAGGAGATGGTCTCGCCGGGCTCCGCGCCCTCGTCCTCAGGCGTCGCCGGGTCATCGCCGTAGACGGGCATCAGCCCGTACGAGCCAGGGGCGTTCACCACGAAGTAGCCGCAGCGGACCCCGTCCGGGTCAAAGGCCTCCACCACGGCGCCGAGGGGCAGCGGGGCACCCGAGAAGTAGGACGCCACCCCGTAGAAGTTCACCCAGTAGATGCTGGGGGTCACCACCGTGCCCGTGGGCGTGGGCGTGAGGGTGGGGGTCCGGGTCGGCGTGCGCGTCGGGGTGGGCGTGGCCGTGGG
>DAOTYM010000222.1:0-9291 GCA_034434775.1 Anaerolineae bacterium
GAGGTTGAGGAGGACCGCCACGAGGAGCACACCTGCCACCGTGCCTCCAATGCCTCCCTTGCCTCCCGCAAAACTGGTCCCGCCGACCACCACGGCGGCGATGGAGTCCAGTTCGTATCCCCGGCCGATCCACTGATCGGCGTACCCCACATAGCCGGCCAGGATCAATCCTGCCACGGCGGAGAGGAAGCCGCAGAGGACATAGGTTGCTACGGTGATCCGGTCCACCAAGATGCCCGAGAGGCGGGCGGCTTCGCGGTTGCCCCCCGTGGCGTAGAGCTTGCGCCCGAAGGTGGAGTACCGCAGCACCATGGCCATCACAAAGGCGACCAAGGCGAACACGAGGACCGCTACGGGGACGGGACCGAGGTTGTCATGGCCGAAGAAGCGGAGCACCGGCGGAAGGTGCCCGCTGGGGCTGGCCTTTGTGGCCAGGAGACGCGCCCCTGTCACGGCGATGGAGACACCCAGGGTGGCTACGAAAGGTGGCACGCGCCTCCAGGTCACGATGAATCCGTTGATCAGGCCGATGAGGCATCCCAGTGAGAGGCTGACCAACACCCCAGGGACCACCAGGCTGTTCTCGCCCTTGGTCACCTCGGCCACGGCGATCGTCGCCAGTTGCATCGTGGCTGCCACCGAGAGGTCAATCCCCCCTCCAAGCATCACGATGGTCTGGCCCACGCTCAGGATCCCCAAGGCCGAGGCCTGCCGCAGGATGTTGAACAGGTTGGCAGGCTGGTAGAAGGCCGGCGAGAGGAGGGCCGCCGCCGCGATCACCACCACCAGGGCCACATAGAGGCCCCACTGTTCCAGAAAGCCCAGGGACACCTTAGCCTGAAGGCGCTTGAGGCTCCCACTTCCCAGCCAGGCAGACATGCCCCCTCCTCCTCACTGGGGGAAGGCCAGCGCCTTCCGCGGGCACAACGCCACGCAGATGCCGCACCCGTAGCACGCCGCCGCATCCACCACCGCTTTGCCGTCCACCAGGGAGATGGCGAAGCAGTGGCCCGGCTTGAGGCAGATGCCGCACCCGTTGCAGCGCTCCAGGTCCACCTGTGGGGCGCCCGAGAGGGGCTCCAACTGGACGTTGGCCCGCAGGTTGGGGAGCGCCCGCCCCACGATCTCGTCCCACGAGGAATACCCCTGCTCCTCCAGGAACTTCTCCATCCCGCTGACGATGCGGGTGACCACCTCCCAGCCGCGCCACATGATCTCCGTGCAGGCGGTGACCAAGGTAGCCCCCCACATCATGTACTCAATGGCGTGCTGCCACGTCTGGATGCCCCCGCCCCCGACGATGGGGATGCGGACGCGGCGCGCCGTCTGGGCCACGGCGGCGTACCCCATCAGCCGGGTGGCCGGGCCGCCCAGGCTGCCCACGCTGGCCCCCCGCAGGAGGGGGTACACCCGGTCCGGATGGTAGATGTCCACCGGCGGCAGGCTCAGTTGGGCCCCGGCCAGGCAGACCCCGTCGGCGCCGCCCTCTTCACAGGCGCGGGCGATGAGGGTGATGTCTGTCACGTTCGGCGTGAGTTTGCAGACGACCGGGATGCGCACCGCCTCCTTCAGAGCCCGCGTCACGTTGCGGGTGAGGATGGGGTCCTGCCCCGTGAGGGCTCCGCCCCTCTCGCCCTTCTCCCCAAGGCCCTCCTCGCCCAGCCGGGTTGCCGTCAGGGCGATGTTGGGGCAGATCAGGTTGGCCTCAATGAGGTCTGCCCCCGCGTTCTCCATGGCCTTGGCCAGGGTGGCCCAGCCTTCCAGGTCCTCCGCATCGTGGGTGATGTTGGAGAAGAGGACGAGGGAGGTCTTGCGTTTGGCCTCCTCAATGAGCCGGGCTGCCTCGTCCATGTCCAGCCGGCGGTCGTGGCAGACGATGCTCCCCACCCGCGGGTCGTTGTACATCCGCAGTTTGCCGTAGAAGGGCTGCCTGATGAAGGTCAGTTTGACGCTTGCCGCGGCCGCCCCTGCCCGGTCCGCCTCCTCCAGGACGCGGAGGTTCGCCGTGAGGGGGCTGGACGCCACCACAAAGGGGTTCTTGAAGGCGATGCCCGCAAAACGGATTTCCATGGTCATTGCTCCCCCAGGTATCCCAACTGGCGCGAGATGGCCAGCGCTGCTGCCCTGACGTGAGGGGCCAGTTCTTGGATCCTCTCTTCCGTCAGCCGAAACGCGGGGCCGGAGACGCTCAGGGCGGCCACGACCTCGCCCTGGTGGTCAAAGATGGGGGCCCCGACGCAGCGGATTCCCTCCTCGTTCTCAATGTCGTCCACCGCGTACCCCTGCTGGCGGACCCGTTCCAATTCCCGGAACAGCCGCTCTTTGTCCGTGATGGTGTTCGGCGTCCGCGCTGGCAGGCCGTGCCGGGCCAGGATCTGCTCCACCTCTTCCCGCGGCAGGTAGGCGAGCATGGATTTGCCGACGGCCGTGCAGTGGGCGTAGACGCGGCTGCCGATGGTGGAATGCATGCGGACGGCCTGGGAGCACTCCACCTTCTCCACGTAGGTGCACTGCCCCCCGTCCATCACCACCAGGTGCACCGTCTCGTTGGCCAGGTCCCGCAGGCCCTGCAGGAAAGGGTAGGCCACCCGGCGCAGTTCCACTCCCTCCAGGAACCCGTTGGCCAGTTCCAGGATCTTGTAGCCCAGGCGGTACTTCTCCGGTTCGGCGGGGTCCTGGGCCACGTACCCTCCCGCGGCGAGGGTGGCCAGGAGGCGGTACACGGTGCTGCGGGAGATGCCCAGGTCCCGGCTGATCTCGGTGGCCGAACAGGGGCGCTGCTTCTCCCCCAGGTAATCCAGGATGTTCAGCGCCTTGACCACGGTGAGCGTCAGATGGGCATCGGACTGAAGCATGGTGAGCGTTCTCGGTTCCGATGGGTTCTTCAGGGCTGGCCCCTCGTCGGCCTCTCCCGGGGGACCGCGGCCCTGGAGACCCGCATCGCCTCTCGGGTCCGCCGCCTGTGCAGGGTCACAGCAGGGCGGCGGAGTCTCTATCCAGGTACAGGATCGCGTTCGGGTGGCGACGCAGGGCCGTGGCAGGGCAGTGGGTGCCGATGGGACCGGTCAGGGTGGCCTTCACTGCCTGCGCCTTGGTCGGCCCTGGGACCATGGTGTAGATCCAGGAGGCCCGCATCAGGGCCGGGATGGTCAAGGTCAGGGCATGGGTGGGCACGCTCTGCAGGTCCGGGAAGCAGCCATCGTGGACCTGCTGCAGGCGGCAGGTCTCGTCCAGTTGCACCACTTTGACGTCCAGGGGGTCGTTGAAGTCCGCCACAGGGGGGTCGTTGAAGGCGAGGTGCCCGTTCTCCCCGATCCCGGCGCAGACGATGTCCACTGGGTGCTGCTTGAGGAGGGCGGCGTAGCGGCGGCATTCCGCCTCTGGGTCGGGGGCTTGGCCGTTGAGGAAGTGCACGGTGCCAGGGTGCACCAGGTCAAAGAGGTGTCGGCGCAGGAAGTTGCCGAACCCCTGCGGCGCGTCCGCGGGCAGGCCGATGTACTCGTCCATGTGGAAGGCGACGACCTTGCTCCAGTCCAGGCCTTCCGCGGCGGCGAGGGTGGCGAGGAATTCGTTCTGGGAAGGGGCGGCGGCGAAGACCATGACCACCCGGCCCCGCTGGGCGATGAGGTTTCGCATCCGCTCCGCCACGGCTTCCCCGGCAGCCGCGCCCATCTTCTGCCGATCGGCGTAGATCTCCACCCGCAGTTGGTCCACGAACAGGCTTCGCTCAGGTTGGCTCGCCATGGCACCCTCCACCCTGAGGTTTCCCACTATTCGGACATATTGTCCATTTCCTGGAAAAGTATACCACACCTGCTCGTGCGTTGTCAAATCCGACCCTGAGGGTGTTGAAAAACTTCTCGGGATAGGGTATCCTTCTCTCAAACCCTTCAGGAGGTGGTGCCATGTCCTCCCAGCGCTTTCAGGAGACGGAGGAGAGCTCCTTCTTTGGCCACTTCATCTATGACCGGGTGGTGCCCCAGGACCACTTCCTGCGCCGGTTGCGGGAACTCATCCCTTGGGAGCGCCTGGGCCAGAAGCTGCTGGCGTACTACCCTGGTAAGGCCCAGGAGGGGCGTCCGCCTTACCGGCCAGCGTTGCTCCTGCGGATGCTGTTTCTGGCCTTCCTGTACAACCTGTCCGAGCGCCAGACGGAGCAGATGGTCAACGAGAACATCCCCATGAAGTTCTTCGTGGGGTTGGCCGTGGACGAGAAGGCGCCGGACCACTCCACCCTGACGGCTTTCAAGGCGCGGCTGAAGGCCGATGGGAAGCTGGAGGCGTTGGAGGAGTTGTTGCGGGAGATAGTGCGGATAGCCCAGGAGCAAGGGGTGGTCTTTGGGTCGGTGCAGGTGGTGGACAGTGTGCACGTGGAGGCGAACGTGGACCCGGCGAAGGAGGAGGAGCGGAAGAGGAAGGGGGAGGAGCCTCGGGACCCGGAGGCGCGTTGGGGGGTGAAGGGGAGGCGGCAGGTGCGGACCGAAGGAGGGGAGAGGAAGGAGGTGACGGAGTACTTCTATGGGTACAAGGCGCACGTGAGTCTGAACGCGGAGACGGGGTTGATCACCAGTGTGGTGCCCACGGCGGGGAATGTTCTGGATGGGAAGGTGCTGCCGCAGTTGGTGGAGAAGGATGTGGCGCAGGGGGTGCCGGTGAAGGTGGTGAGTGCGGACCGAGCCTACGATGATGTGGACAACCACCTGTTTCTGGAGGCCAGGGGGATTCACTCGGCGATTCGGCTGAAGGCCATGCGGACGAAGAAGAAGGATAGGAACAAGGAGGTGTGGGAGAGGCTTCTGGCGACGCGGGAGTACAGGGAGGGACAAAGGGAGCGGTACAAAGTGGAGCAGAAGTTTGGGGAGGCGAAGGGACGGCATGGGTTGAGGAGGTGCCGGTATGTTGGGTGGTTCGGGTTTGCCTTGCAGGCGTTTCTGACGGTGATGGTGCTGAACCTGAAGCGGTTGGTGAAGCTGCTGACGGGGGCACGGTGTGGGGAGAGGGCGGGGGTGAGGGGGTAGCGTCTAGGGGTGAAGTGCGCCCTGAAGGCGAGGGAGTGCGCCAAGAGCGGCTCCTTGGCCGGAGATGGGGGGCACGCTCCCCGTAGATGCGGCCCTCCGTGCCCCTGACAGAGCGTCGCTGACCAGTCAAGAAGGGCTCAACCCGCCCTGAAGGGGCGGAATAAACCCGCTAAACCCCCGCTTTTCCACACCCTCACCCTCCGCCACGCGGCCCTTTCCCCGACCTCACCCGCCCCCGGCCTTCGGCCACCCCCTCCCTCTCCGCACGCGGATTCACCCCCTACCCCCGGGGATGGGGTGAGGTTCGCAGGGGCGATGCATGCATCGCCCCTACAGACTTCGCACGCGGAGAGGGAGGGGTGGGGGTGGGTGAGGTTTGTAGGGGCAATTCACGAATTGCCCCTACCATTTTCGGCCGCCGACTCAAATCGGGGCTCAAGCGAGGCGTCGGCCTGCGCCGACGCCGTCCTTGCCCCTTACAGACCTCACCTCTTCCCTCTGGTCCCCTCCCCTCTCCGCCTGCGGGGATGGGGTGAGGTTCGTAAGGGCGGCGCATGAGTCGCTGTTCTCGGGAGCCGGGAGAGGCTCTGCCCGTGCATCTCTGGGGAGGCCAAGCCCTCTGGGGCGCTGACTTGACGCGGGGCCACGCCTCGCGTAGAATGGGTCCATCCGCCGAGGTGCCCCTTTCCCCAGGACAAGGAGGGCGTGTACATGACACACGAAGCGCCGTTTGACTGGGTCATCGCCCACGCGACCATCGTGGACGGCACGGGGCGGAAGCCCTTCCACGGGCACGTGGCCCTTCGCGAGGGCCGCATCGCCGCCCTGGTGACCACAGGCGACCCTCCCACAGGGCGGCAGACCTTTGACGCCACAGGGCTGGCCCTGGCCCCGGGCTTCGTGGACTGCCACTCCCACGCCGACTTCATCCTGCCCCTGGAGGACCACGGTTCCATCCTCGCCCCGCTCCTCCTCCAGGGCGTCACCACCCTCGTCACCGGGAACTGCGGCTTCTCCCCCGCGCCGGTCACGGACCTCTCCCAGCCCCTGGTGGCGGGGAACGCCAACACCCTCCTGGACCGCCCCTTCCCCTTCCTGTGGCGCTCCATGGGCGAATTCCTGGACCACCTGGAGCGCCAGGGCGTGGCCTTCAACACCGCGCTCCTGGTGGGCCACGGCGCGGTGCGCGCCGCTGTCATGGGGACCCGAGCCGACGCCCCCACCCCCGAGGAACTGCGGGCCATGCAGGACCTGGTCCGTCAGGCCCTGCGGGAGGGGGCCCTGGGGCTTTCGGCTGGACTGGCCTACGCCCCGGGCGTCTTCGCCCGCAACGACGAACTGGCAGCCCTCCTGCGCATCGTCGCCGAAGAGGGGGGCCTCTTCACCGTCCACGGGCGGGCCTACTCCTGGGTCTCGGCTTTCTACTCCCCCATGATCGTCGGCACGCCCCACAACGTCCGTTCCACCCGGGAACTCCTGGACCTGGCCCGCCAGGCCAGGGTCCCCTTGCAACTTTCCCACCTCATCTTCGTCGGCCGGCGGACCTGGCGCACCCACCGAACCGTGCTCCAGGACATCCACAGGGCGGTCAACGAGGGCGTCAACGTCGCCTTTGACGCTTTCCCCTACACGGTGGGCAACTCCACCATCAGCGTCGTCTTCCCCGAGTGGTTCCTGAACGGCCTGGAGAGGAACCTGCACGACCCCAAGGCCCTCCGCCGGCTGGAGCGGCAGATCACCATCCTGCGCTGGGCCCTGGGGATGGACTACGACGACATCATCCTTCTGTGGGCGCGGGACCCGGCCCTGGCCGACCTGGAGGGCCTGGACTTCGGGACTATCGCCCGGCGGCTGGGGATGTCCAAGTTCCAGGCCTACATCCACGTGGCCCGGGCCAGCGGAGGCCAGGCGAGGATCCTCCTGGGGACCTATTCGGGAGACGAGGCCCACGAGGAGGCCCTGCAGGCGGTCCTCGCCGACCCCCTGTGTGCCTTCATGACCGACACCATCCTGACCCGCCAGGGGAGCCACAACCCGGCGTCCTTCGGGACCTTCCCCCGCGTCCTGGGGCGCTACAGCCGCGACCTGGGCCTCTTCCCCCTGGAGGAGGCAGTGCGGCGCATGACCGACTACCCTGCCCGGCGCTTCGGCCTGCAGGGAGTGGGGCGGGTGGCGGAGGGGTACTGGGCCGACCTGGTGGCGTTTGACCCCAAGGCCATTGCCGACCGCACCACGCTCCAGAAGCCGGATGTGCCGCCAGCCGGGGTGGAGGCGGTGTGGGTCTCCGGCCACCTGGTGGTCCGGGGCGGGCAGGTGGTGGACTCTGGAAAGCACGGGCGGGTCCTGCGCCGCGCCGGGTGACCTGCCCCTCAGGGCCCGAGACAGGAGGGGTGATATGCAGCGCACAGAAGACCTCCTCAGCACCGTGGAGGGGGTGGCCGTCCTCGTCTTCTTCTTCCAGGCCGTCCGGGTCCTCTTCTCCATGCTCTTCGGCGTCATCTACGACGCCCTCTTCGTGGGGCCGTTCTCCCTCACGGCGGCGGCCATCATCCTGCTGGCGTTCCTCGCCTTCCTTGCCCCTTTGGGCGTGCCGAGGGGCGGCGGGCCGCGGTGGCTCCCGTGGGCGGCGGCGCTGGCCGTCTTTCTGGGGCGGGTGGCCCTCACCCCGGACTGGCCCTCCCTCCGCCTGGGGGCGAGCCTGGCGGTGGTGGCGGCTGGGAGCCTCTACCTAGCGACCACGCTCCCCGTGCAGCCCCGCAGGGGGTTCCACCTCTTGGTGCTGGCCCTTTCGGCAGAGCAAGTCCTCCGCGCCGCGGGGAACACCTTTGACCCCTCCCTGAGGCCCGGCTGGCTGTGGGGACAGGCGGCGGTCTCCCTGCTCCTCGCGGCGGGGACCTGCTGGTGGCGTCGGTCCTCGGGGGCCATCTTCCTGGGGCCGCCAGGCCAGGTGGGGCCCGTGGGGGGGCTGGCCTTCGGGGCCTTCCTGTTCGTGGAGATGTCCCTCCTGGCCCTGCCCAACGCGGTCGCCCGCTGGACGGGGACGGACTACACCGTAGCCGTCCCCCTCGTGCTCCTGGTCACGCTGCTCCCCCTCCTGCCAGGGGTGCGGGCGCTGACGCCGGCCACGGAGGGACGGGCGGCCCGGGTGTGGGGCGCGTTCTGTGCGGGGCTGGTGCTTTTGGGGGTGGCGCTGGGGCACTTCCTGCGGGGCGGCCTGGGCCTCATGGGGCTCCTGGCCGCGCAGGGGTTCCTGGTCGCTGCCCAGGACCGGGTGGCCTCGCCGAAGGGGAGCCGCAGCCTCACCGGGGTGTGGCTCGCCCTGGGGCTCCTGGCCTTCGTCCTCCTCAACTACGCCTACGCCTTTGCCTTCACCTACCCCTACACCCTCCCCTTCTTCCGCGGGGCTGGCCTGCCCGTCCTCCTGGTGGCGGCCCTCCTGGCCTCCCTGCCGGGGCTTCGGCCGGCCCCGTCGGAGGCGCTGCAACTGCCGCCCCGGGGCCGCGCCCTGGCCTGGGCCGGCGCGGCGCTGGTGGTGAGCCTCTCCCTGGTGCTGGCGCTGCCCCCGAAGCCCGTCCTGAAGGACCTGCCGGCCACCCTGCGGGTGGCGACGTACAACATCCACTACGGCTACAACGGCCACTGGAACTTCACTCTGGAAGAGATCGCCCGCACCATAGAGGAAAACGGTGTGGACGTCGTGGCCCTCCAGGAGGTGGATGCAGGGCGCATCACATCCTACAGCGTGGACGATGCCCTCTGGCTGGCGCGCCGGCTGGGCATGCAGGCCGTCTACCAGCCCACCATTGAGCACCTGACCGGCATCGGGCTCCTCACCCGCGTCCCCCTGGTCTCCGCGGAGGGGAGGCTCCTGACGAGCCGGGAGGAACAGACGGCCATCATCGGCGCCCAGTTGCGGACGGCGGGAGGCCGGGTCAACGCCTTCGCCATCTGGCTGGGCCTGACGCCGGAAGAGCGGGCGACGCAGGTGGAGGAGGCCCTGGCCTTCATCCGTGGGTGGGAAGGGCCGGCCCTCTTCGGCGGCGATTTCAACTCCACCCCGGGGTCGCCCACGTACGAGCGGATCGCGGCGGAGGGCTTCGTGGATCCCTTCGTGGCGCTCCGCCTCCCGCCCCTGCCCACCTCGCCAGCCGAGGACCCCGAGGAGCGGATAGACTTCGTGTGGGTGCGGGGGCTTCGGCCCCTGGGGGCCTGGGTGCCGGAGTCCCTCGCCTCGGACCACCGCATGGTGGTGGTGGAAGTGGCTACGGATTGA
>DAOTYM010000223.1:0-2630 GCA_034434775.1 Anaerolineae bacterium
TGGCGGTGGGGGTGGGGGTGGCCGTCGGTGTCGGGGTGGGCGTCGGCGTGGCGGGCGAGAGGGAGACGTTCAGCCCATAGGAGAAGTCGCAGCCCCCCACCTCGGGGTTGAACTGGGCGACCCTCACGTAGTAGGTCCCGTCGGCAGGACAGGTCCAGTCTATACGGGAGGCGGGCGGGTTCTCTGGGTCCTGGTCGTTGTAGGCCAGGGGCGTGAGGCCATCGGTTCCGTAGAGGGTGAGGGTGGTGTTGTTCTGAGGGCCGTCGCCCAGGAAGCCGGTGCGGATGACGTAGGTGCGGCCCGCGGCGGCGGTGAACTTGACGTAGTCCACATCCCCCGGGGCCTGGTGCAGGTGGTCCTGCCAGGTTTCCCCCACGAGGATGGTCTTGGCCTGGTACCAGAAGTCGTCCGGCTCGTAGGGGTCGGTGCAGGGCGTGGCGGTGGGCGTCGCCGTCACGGTGGGGGTCGGGGTGACGGAGGGCGTGGCGGTCGCGGTGGGCGTGGCCGTGGGGGTAGGAGTCTGGGTGGCGGTGGGGGTCCGGGTGGGTGTGGGGGTGGTGGTGGGCGTCCCTGTTGGCGTGGGCGTGGCCGAGGGGGTCACGCTCCCGCACAGCACCACAGTGGGCGTGTGCGCGGGGTCAGAGGCAATCTCCACGCGGTCCAGCCGCGCGTCGGGCTCGCGCCCGCGGAACAGGAGCGTGTGCTGCCCTGCCCCCAGTCCCGAGACTTCAAACTTCCCCCACACCCACTCTCCCGGCGGCTCTATCTCCCAATAGTGGTCTTCGCCTTCGTCCAGCACCCAGTGGAAGGAGTTGTGCTGCCAGTCGGCTCCCCAGCCCCGGGCAAAAATGTAATAGGTGCCGGGCTGCGATACGTTGAACTGGAAGCGCGCTGTCCCCGCCTCTCGCCCGGAACTGAAGATGTATTTGCAAGCGGAGGCGTCATTTGCCGTCGCTATGGCCATGGGCGTCTCCAGTTCCATGTCCTCCGCCTCCGTCACGGCCACGGCCGCGCCGAAGGACGCCAGCACGTCCTGCGCGCTCAAGGCCGGCGTGGCCGCGCGGGGAGAAAGGAGCAGCAAGGTTCCACCCAAGGCGAGCAGGAAGAAGAAAGCAGGGGCGGTCAGACGTCTCATGGCACCCCTCCCAAGGGGCAAGCCCAAGGCTCGCGCAAGCCGCAACCCGCGGCAAGAGGCCCCACGCCCCCATCGTATCCTGGAACGCGCCTTTTGTCAACCGGGCGTTGCGGCAGGCCCCTGCCCAAGGCCGGGACCATCCGCAGGGAGGGGCGCCGTGGACTTCCCCCCTGTGCGTCGGGCCCGGTTTGCTCCGTTGCGAAGGCTGTGGGCACAAGGCGTTCTCGCTCCGCCTTGCTGGCGCCATCAACGAATGAAGAGGAACGAATAAACGAATGGCTTGCGCCGGCGTTGGGCCCATTCGTTTATTCGTTCCTCATTCGTTGACGGCCCTCCTCCAGGCCGAAGGTGGCCTCCGGCCCGTTGCGAACGGGAGCCTTGACACGGCCCGTAAAAGCAGATAAAATGAAAGTGCACAAGTGTTCCGAAGTCGGGACGCACAGAGGGAGGGCCGCCATGGCAGATACCTGCGTTCCCCCAACCCGCCGCGAACTCCTGGGCCGGCTCCTGCGGAGGGCCCGGCTGGCCGCCAACCTTTCCCGAAAAGAAGCGGCCGCGCGCGCCGGCCTCTCCCCCTCCCTCCTCGCCCGCTGCGAACGGGGCGAGGCCTCCCTCCCCCTGCCGCACCTGGAACTCCTGAGCCGCATCTACAGCGTGCCCGTCGCCAGCCTCCTGGACGACAGGGCCATCCCGCAGGCACCCCTCCCCGCCGACGTCCAGGAATACCTGGCCATCCGCCGCAAGATGATCGGCGTCCTCCTGCGCCAGGCCAGGCTCTCGCGGGGGAAGACCCTCAGGGAGTGCGCCGAGGCCATCGGCTACGCCCCAGAGCGCCTGGCCGCCGTGGAGTTCGGCGAGGAGGACGTCCCCCTCTCGGACCTGGAACGCTTGGCCGAGGCCATCGGCCTGCCCCTGGCCCACTTGGTGGACCCGGAACTCCTGCCCCCAGGGGGCCAGGCGGAAACGGCCCTCCCGAGCGTGGCCCAGATGCCGGACGACGTCCGAGAGTTCATCGCCCAGCCGTCCAACGTGCTCTACATCCGGGTGGCCATGCTCCTGAGCCAGCTTTCTGCAGAGACGTTGCGCAAGATCGGCGAGGGGCTTCTGGACATCACCCTGTGAACCCGAGTTGAGCCAGCCATGAGCCTATCGGTGGACACGCTGCTGCACTTGACCGAGAGCAAGGATCTGCCTTCGTTCCTGGAGGCCTCGCTTCGCGCCGCCTGCCGCGTGGCCGATGCCCCGGCGGGCTCCCTCCTCTTCGTGGGCACGCCCCCTCTCCGCGTCCAGTACGGCACCTTCCACCCCAAGGCCGCCGAACAGGTGGAGCGCTGGGAGAAGGGGGTCCAGGCCCGCCTGGAAAACGCCCGCGGCAAGCAGCTGCCCGTGCCCCGCCTGGCCATCGCCCGCCACTCCCTGGGCGATGGGCTGCCCCTCCTCCTCAGCGCGCCCATCCTGGGCAACGGCGTCCTGATGGGCTCCCTCTCGGTGCAGG
>DAOTYM010000224.1:0-8242 GCA_034434775.1 Anaerolineae bacterium
CCTCCTGGTCAAAGGCCCGCCCGATGAGCCCCAGGTACCAGAGGCGCTCGGAGACGTTGGCCGGCTGACGCCAGGGCTCTTCGCGGCGCAGCCGACCGGGGCCCAGGGGCCGGATGGCCCCCCACCGCCGCTCCCACACCGGCCAGCGCACCCGCCCCCCCGCCGCCAGGAGCATCCGCAGCGCGCGCCAGGCCTCGGGCCCCAGCCGCGCCAGGGCCTTCCGCAGCGATTCCCCTTCGGCAAGGGCCTCCGCCAGGCGCGCCGCGGCCCGGGGGACCTCCCTCTCCTCCAGGAGGACCCCCCGCGAGGCTGCGATGGCCTCCAGAAGGGCGAGGTCGTACGAGAGGAAGCACTCGCGCAGGGTGCGCACGGCAAGGGTCCGCGGTTCTGGGCAGGGGCAACCCACGAATTGCCCTGGGCCTGTAGGGGCGATTCGTGAACCGTCCCTATGGACCTCACCCTCCCCCCTGGCCCCTCCCTCTCCGCACATGGAGAGGAAGGAGTTGGGGTCTGTAGGGGCGATTCATGAATCGCCCCTACGGACTTCACCCCTGCCCTCCTGGCCCCCCTCCCTCTCCGCCTGCGGAGAGGGAGGGGGTAGGTGAGGTCAGAACCCCTCACCGCAGGGCGAAATCCACGTAGAACCACCGCGGGTTCGCGCTGCTGGTGGTGAAGCGCAGGCTTTCCGAGACGCGGTTCCCGTTCTCGTCTATCACGTACACTTCCCACTCCGCGTCGCCGGCGGGGTTGTACTCGTACTTCACGTTGATCTTGCGGTTGTCCCCGCAGTCCGGGCAGGTGGCGTCGCTGAAGCCCGGCCAGGAGACCTCGCTCAGGCCAGCGTCCACGCCGTTGCGGAAGACCTTCAGGCGGTAGCCGGCCAGGGCCTTCTGGGTCTTCTCATTCCAGATCTTGCCCTTGATCGTCAGGTAGGGCTTGTCGTAGGCGTAGCCGGTCACCTCCCGCGCCGCGAAGGGGTAGACCGGCGTGGGTGTGGCTGGCACAGGGGTGGCCGTGGGCGGCGGGGCCGGCGTGTTCGTGGGCCGCGGCACCGGCGTCGGCGGGATAGCGGTGGCCACGGGGATGGCTGCCGTCGTCCCCTCCACCAGGCGCACGTACTCCACAGCCACCCACCCTTGCTTGCCCCCGACGCAGCAGATGAGGTACCACTCGCCCGCAGGGCTGCGGGCGATGACCTGGAGCCGGTCGCCCTGCCGCACCTGCCCGATGCGCGGATACTCCGCGCCCGGCCCCTGGCGCACGTTCAGCGTCTCCACCACGACCTGCACCACGGGGCTGGGCTCCGGCGTGGGCGTGGGGGGCACCGGCGTGGCCGTCGGGGGAGCCACGGGGGTGTCCGTGGGCGGTGCGGCCGTCGGCGTGGGCGTGGCGGGGACCGGCGTCGCCGTGGGCGGCACCAGTGGGGTGGGGGTGAAGGTGGGGCGTTTGGTCTTCTGCGCGAGCGGAGCCTGCGTCGCGGCCGGCCCCTGGGGAAGGCTCCCCGCGCACGAAGCCAGGGCGACGGCCACGATCAGCAGCGTGGCCGCAAGTCCCCCACGGAAACCGATCCCTCCTTTGAACCTCCGTTGTCCGTCCATGTGAAGATGTCGCCTCCCTTCTCGTTGATCTGCCGTTGGCCGCCCGTCTCCTGGCCGCCCGCGGCGGGTGAATGTTCCCCCCCGTCTCCTGGTTCCCCACCTGTAGGGGCACGGCATGCCGTGTCCCTACAATCCCTCGTCAGTGCGTGCGCCGCCGCCACTCTTCCTTGATCTGCAGGGAGGCCAGATCGTCCCCCGCCAAGAAGTCCTTCAGGAGGCGGTTGAACTTGGACGTCTCCTCCAGCATGGGGAAGTGACGTCCCTGGTCAAAGAGGATGAGGCGGAACCGAGATGCGTCCTGGCGCAGAGAGCCCGGCTCCGGAGGGCGCACGATATCGTCCTTCTCCCCGTGGATGGCCAGCCACCGGGCCGGCGGCTTCTGGCCCCGCAGGTCCAGCCCCTTGAGCGAAGCGATGCTGCGGCCAATGGCTTGGACGTCCGCCCGTTCCGCTTCGGCGCGCAGGGCCGCGTAGTCCAGCGGCCGCTGGCGGAAGACCTTGTCCAGCACCCCCGTCGGGTTGACCTTGGTGAGGCGCGGGGTGATGGCGTCCTCGGTGAAAGGCAGGCTCACCGTCGCCACCTGCCCCACCCGCTGGGGCCAGCGCAGCCCGAACCCCAGGGCCACAAGCCCCCCCAGGGCGTGCCCCACCAGATCGCACTTCCAGATGCCCAGCGCGTCCAGGAAGGCCTCCAGTTGCTGGACGAGGTGGGGCACCGTGTACCGCTCGGCCACCTTGGCCGAGTCCCCGAACCCCCAGAAGTCAAAGGCGTAGGTGCGGTAGTGGATGGACATCTCGTCCATCGTCTCCATCCAGTACCGCCAGGAACCCAGCCACCCGTGGAGGAAGACCACGGGCCGGCCGCGCCCCAGGGTCTCGTAGTGCACCAGGTGTCCGTCAATGACGACCGCGCTCATGGCGCTCCGTCCCTCAAGGCGACTTGGCCCCCTTAGACCGCTTCAGGATGTCCCGCACCCGCCCCGGCAGTTCATCGGGCGAGAAGGGCTTGAGGATGTAGTCCACCGCCCCCAGGGACATCCCCTCCCGGATCTCCGCCTCCTGCCCGCGGGCCGAGAGGAAGACCACCGGGATGTGCGCCGTCTGCCCATCCTGCTTCAGCCGCTCGCAGACCTCAAAGCCCGTCATCTTGGGCATGCGCACATCCAGGAGGATGAGGTCCGGCTGGAACGTCCGCGCCTTCTCCAGCCCCTCCATGCCGCTGGAGGCCGTCTCCACCTCCAGCCCGGCGAAGCGCAGGGTGAAGGCGATGAGTTCGCGGATGTCACGGTCGTCTTCCACCACCAGGATCTTGCCCATGGACCCCCTCGGCTATGCGTTGCCCTCAAGGGCATCGGCCCGGGGAAGGACCACGCGGAAGGTGGACCCCTTCCCCGCCTCGGTCTCGCACGTCAGGCTCCCCCCTTGGACCTCCACCAACCCCTTGGCCACCGTCAGGCCAAGGCCGTTGCCCGGGCGGGCGCGCACCCGCTCGTCCTGGCCCCGGAAGAAGGCATCAAAGATGCGCTCCCGCTCGTCCTCGGGGATGCCGATGCCCGTATCGGCCACAGCGATCTCCACCGCCGGCCCCCCCGTCCGCAGGGGCTCGGGGGCCTCCGGGAGGACCTGCACCCGCACCTGGACCGAGCCCCCGGATGGCGTGTAATGGATGGCATTCTGAAGGAGGACCCGCAGCACCCGGTACAGGTACCCCTGGTCCGCCCGGACGAAAGTTTCCGCCGCTGGCAGGTCGGCCTGCAGCCGCACGCCCCCAGCGCGGGCCTCCGGCAGGAACTCCCGCACCGTCTCTTGGATCAGCCGACAGGCATCCACCGCCTCCAGGCGGGGGTGGATGTGGCCGGAGGCCAGCAGGGCCACGATCCGCATATCGCGCCCCAGGGCGAGCAACTGGCGGCTGTGCCGCTCAATGGCCCGCAGGTGGTCCGCAGCCTGGCCATCCAGGTCCGGGGCAGCGGCAGCCAGCAGTTCCGCGAAGCCGTTGATGGACGTGGCGGGCGTGGCCAGGGCATGGGCCACCCGCCCGAGGAAGCCGGTCAGTTCCCGCGTCCGCTCCTCCACCCGGGTTTCCAGTTGCCGGGTCAGGTCCAGGAGTTCCTCGTAGAGCATGGCGTTGGCCACGGCGGCCGCGGCCTCCTCCCCTACCTCGGCCAGGAGGTCCACCTCTGCGGGCCTGTAGAACCGTCCCCGCTCCAGCCCGCCCAGGAACCACAGCCCCACCAGTTCCCCGCGGTGCGCCAGCGGCAGGCACAGTTCCCACCCCGCGTCCAGCCAGGGGGCCAGGCGGTGGCCGATCTCGCCTTCGCCCTCCCAGTCCCTGAGCACGAGAGGCCCTTTCCAGAGGGCTGGCTGGCCCCTGAGCCAGGCCACCACCCCGCGGCAGGCCGCTCCGTTGGGCGAGCCCTGGCTCCCCCCGGGGAAACACCTCCCCTCGCCCGGCTCCAGCGGGTCAAAGAGCATGAGGCAGGAAGCCCGGACCCCCAGCCGCCGGGGCAACCGCTGCGCCAGCAGGGCGGCCACATCCCTTACTCGCCCCAGCACGCGCAGTTCCCGGGCCCCTTCCCGGAGGATACCGCGCCAACGGCCCAGACGCCAGAAGAAGAGGCGGTCCACCACCCGCTCTGCAGCCCGCCGGCTGGGCTCCGCGAGGGCCACGACGGCCAGCACGCTCCCCAGGAGCATGCCCATCGCGGACGAAGGGGCTCCATACCCCCGCTCCAAGAGCCACGCCGTGCCCATGAGCGCCAGGGACCACCCCGAAAGGAGCACCAAGGCCACCAGGCTGTAGATGGCAACGCGCCGCAGCACCTCCTCCAGGCTCCATGCCCTCTGGCTGAAGGCCACGGCCAGGGAGAGGGGCACCTGGGCGCAGGCCAGAAGGGCGATGGCGGCGTGGAGGTCCTCCGGGCCCTGAAGGAACACGCTCCCACCGTAGGCCATCACCCCGGCCAGAGCCAGCCCTCCGCTCCAGACCAGCCATTCCACTCGGCGGCGCAGGCTCGGCCTGCGAGCCCTGGCATACCCCCGCACCAGGGCCAGGAAAGCCACCACCCCGCAGAGCAGGTTCCAGGCCCACACCGCCCAGGCGGAAGGATGGTGCCCCGAAAGGCGGAGAACCCCTCCCAAGGAAGGAACCCTTTGGTACGAAAGCAGGCCCCAGAGCGCCCCCAGCGCGCCTGGCACGTAGAGCCACGCCGCCCGTTCCTGCAGCCACGGCCGTTCCTCGGGGAAGAAGGCTGCCAGGTGCAGCACAAGCCCTCCAACGGCCCCCGCCGCCGCGAGGTGGACCACTTGCGCCGGCCCCCAGCCGCTGCCCCCTGCCCCCAAGAGGAGCATGACCGCCACGCACAGGAGCCACTGGAGCCGCGCCACCTGGCTTCCGGCATGGCGGAGGGCGAGCCACGTCCCCACCGCGCCGTAGAGGAGGCCTGTCCCCCAAGCCAGCCAGAGGGAGGCCGGGGGGAACCACCTGTCCAGGGGGACGGCGAGGGCCAGGACCTCATCCCCCCGCTGCACGGCACATGGCACCACGTCGCCCGGCCGGTAACGCAAGAGGGCGCGCTGCAGGTCCGCCTGGCTGGAGACAGCCCGGCCGGCCACCGAAAGCACCTGGTCGCCCTCCTGCAGGCCCGCCTGGTGGCCTGGGCTCCCGGGCTCCACCCCCAGGACCGCGAGGTCGGGGCCGTAGGCCGCGGGGAGGTCGGGGCGCGCCAGCGCGCGGGACCAGGCGGCCACCAGCACGAGGAGACAGGCTGCCACCACCCCAAGCACGAGGTACCGCTGGGACCAAGGCCTCGCCTCCACCAAGGCGTGCTCCGCCATGCCGCCCTGCTCACTCCTCCTCGGGCAGCGTCACGCCGCCCCGCCCCCGCAGGGGAATGGTGAAACTGAAGGTGCTCCCCTTCCCCAGTTCGCTTTCCACCCAGACCCGTCCGCCGTGCATCTCCACCAGCGATTTGACAATGGCCAGGCCCAGGCCCGTCCCTTCCGTCTCCTGCACCCGGGCGTCCTCCGAGCGGTAGAAGCGCTCAAAGATGCGGCCCTGCTCCTCCGGGGCGATGCCGATGCCAGTATCCTGGACGTGCACCAGGAGCGCCTCGTCGGCCAGTTCCACCCGCACGGAGACCTCCCCTCCCTCGGGGGTGTAGCGCACAGCGTTGTCCATGAGGTTCAACACCACCTGGGTGATGCGGTCTCGGTCGGCCATCACCGCTGGCAGGGCCTGCGGCACCTCCACCCGCACCCGGAGGCCCTTGGCCTCCGCCCGCCCCCTGAGGCTGCCCACCACTTCCTCTATGACCTCCCGGACCTGCATCGGCTGCAGGTCCAGCCGCAGCCGGCCGGTCTCTATGCGGGAGATGTCCAGGAGGTCGTTGATGAGCCCGGTGAGGCGGTCGGCGTTGCTCTTGATGACCTCCAGGAAGTGGTGCTGCTGCGGGTTCAGTTCCCCCACCGCCCCCATGAGCAGGAGGTCCGTGTATCCCTTGATGGAGGTCATGGGCGTCCGCAACTCGTGGGACACGGTGGAGACGAACTCGCTCTTGGCCCGGTCGGCCTCAATCTCCTTGGTGATGTCCCGGAGGACCGTCACCACGCCCAGCAATTCCCCTCCCTGGGTGACGACGGGGGCCAGGTGCGCGCTCACCACCCGTTCCTCGGGCTCCACAGTAGTCTGCACGGTGCGCGGCTCCCGGGTCTGGAGCACGGCTTCCATGGCCCGACGCATGGCCTTCTGGCCGGACTCCTCAAACACGGCCAGGAGGGTGCGCACGTCCTGCCCCTGCAACGTCTCCGGCCGGCTTCCGAGGATGCGGGCCGCCGCCGGGTTCACCAGGAGCACCTTCCCCTCCGGGTCGTGGAAGACCACGCCGTCGCCGATGGACTCCAGGATGGCCTGGCTCTTGGAATACTCCTCCTGCTGGGCCCGCAGCATGGACCCCAGCCGCTCCGCCTGGTCGCTGATGAGGCGGTAGAGTTCGGCGTTGCCGATGGCCTGCGCCACCTGCGCCGCGGCCGTCCCCACCAGCCGCAGGTGGTCTTCGTTGAAGTACCCCACCTCCGGGTGGTAGAGGACGATGACCCCCAGCATGTCCTCCCCGGCCATGAGGGGCGCGGCCAGGGCCGACTGCGGAGTGACCTTGCGCCCGGGCCTCACGTCCCACCGGGGGTCCTGGCTGATATCCGGCACGATGACCGCCTCCCCGGTCTCCAGGACCCAGCCGGCCAGCCCCACCCCCCTGCGGAAGCGGGTCACCTTCCCCTTGCGCGGCAGGGGTTCGTCGCTGCCCACGGCGGCCCGGTGCACCAGGAACCCGGTGGCCTGATCCAGGAGCATGATGGACCCCCGCGCTCCCTTGACCGCCTCCGTCACCAGTTCCAAGGCCCGCTGGAGCACCCGGTCCAGGTCCAGGGTGGCGCCCAGTTCCCGGGTGATGCGGTAGAGGGCCTCCACGCGGTCCCGCTCGGCGGTCAGTTCCTCCAACGCCTGGTGGAGTTCCGCCGTCCGCTCCTCCACCCGGCGCTCCAGTTCCTGGGAGAACTGGGTCAGTTCCCGGTACAGGCGTGCGTTCTCAATGGCGATGGCGGCCTGGTTGGCGATGTTGGAGAGGAGCCACTGCTCGTGGGCCGAGAAAGCCCGGGGCTCGTGGCTCTGGAGCCCCAGGAGGCCGATGACCCGGTCCTTGGAGATGATGGGCACGCCCAGCCAGGAGGGGGTTCCTCCGGGCCCACCCTCCCCTGCGACGAGGACCGGGCGGCCCTCCCGCACCACCCGGCTGCTCAGGCTCTCCCCCAGGCCCAACTTCTGGGTGAAGGGCTCCAGCCGCTCCCCGCCGTCAAAGGCCAGTTCAAAGCGCAGGACGTCGGCTTCCTCATCGTACAGGCCGATGAAGAAGTTGGAGGTGTCCATGATCTGGGAGGTCTGCTCGTAGATGGCCCGGAGGACCTGGTCCAGGTCCAGGGTGGAGGCCACAGCCACGCCGATGTTGTAGAGGCTGGCCATCTCCTCGGCCCGCTGCTGGGCCTCCTGGAACAGGCGCACGTTGTCAATGGCCACGGCCAACTGCGCCGCCACGGCCGAGAGGAGCTGCACGTCCCGCTCGCCGAAGGCGGCTGGCCGGTCACTTTCGGCATCCAGGACGCCGATGAGCCGGTCGCCGATCATCATGGGCACCGCCAGTTCGGAGCGGCACCCGGGGACCCCCTCAATGTACCGCGGGTCCTGCGTCACGTCGGGCACGTTGAGGGGCTGCCGGTGGGCCGCCACCCAGCCGGTGATGCCGTCCTGGCCGATGCGCAGGCGCAGCCCCTGCACCACCTCGTCCCGGTACCCCTTGGCCGCCCGGACGTACAGTTCCTCGGTGGCCGGGTCCGCCAGGAGGACGGCGCAGTTGGTGTACCCCGCCGAGCGGCGCAGCGTCTCCAGCACCTCCTCCAGCAACTGGTCCAGGTCCATGGTGCGGATGAGGCCGCGGCCCACCTCGTAGAGGGCGGTCACCTCCTTGACGCGGCGCATGGTGTCCTGGTACAGGCGGGCGTTCTCCAGG
Organism: Anaerolineae bacterium; assembly: GCA_034434775.1. Lineage (GTDB taxonomy): Bacteria > Chloroflexota > Anaerolineae > DTPP01 > DTPP01 > DAOTYM01. The sequence continues at coordinate 8,158 of DAOTYM010000224.1, forward strand.
GCGATGGCCAATTGGTCGGCCACGATCTCCATGGCCGCCTGGTCCTGGGCGTCAAAGGCATCGGGGGTCTCCCCTTCCACCTCCA
>DAOTYM010000225.1:0-2373 GCA_034434775.1 Anaerolineae bacterium
CATCAACCCGGTGGCGCGGCGCATCTTCCACCTGGGGGACTTTCCAGAGGTGGAGGGCCTCCATGCCGATGCTGTGGACCCGCAGTTGCACGACCTCCTCCGGGAGACGACCGAGCGCGGCGAGCACCTGGTGCGCGAGATCGTCCTGCCGGGCCCCCGGGAGGGCGAGGAGCGGGTGTACCAGGCCCTCTCCTCCACCATGCTGGACACCGATGGCAGGCCGCGGGGGGTGGTGGCGGTGCTGCGGGACGTCACCGGCCAGAAGGAACTGGAGCGGATGAAGAGCAACTTCCTCTCCGTGGTCTCCCACGAACTGAAGACGCCCCTCCACTCCATCAAGGGGTTCGTGGACATCATCCTCCTGGGCAAGGCGGGGCCCATTACGGAGGTCCAGCGGGACTTCCTGGAGACGGTGCGCCAGCAGACGGGGGCCCTGCAGAACCTCATCAACGACCTCTTGGAGTTCTCCCGGCTGGAGGCTGGGCAGGTGCGGCTGCGCCTGGAGCCGGTGCCGCTGGGCGAGGTGGCAGCGGCGGTGGTGGAGAAACTGGAGCCCCTGGCGCGGCAGGGGGAGGTGGCCCTGCACAACCGCATTCCCTCTGACCTAGATCCGGTGGAGGGCGACCGCATGCGCCTGGAACAGGTCCTCACCAACCTGGTGGACAACGCCATCAAGTTCACCCCCAGCGGCGGCCAGGTCACCCTGGAGGCCCAGGACCTGGGCGAGGCGGTCCAGGTCTGGGTGCACGATACGGGCATCGGCATCCCTCCAGCGGAGCGGGAGCGGGTCTTTGACCGCTTCTACCAGGTGGATAGCGGCTCCACCCGGCCCTACCGGGGCACAGGGCTGGGGCTAAGCATCTGCAAGCACATCGTGGAGCGCCACCAGGGGCACATCTGGATTGAGGATCGGGAGGGGCCTGGCACCACCTTCACCTTCGTCCTGCCCAAGGAACTGAAGCGGGAAGGGGAGGAGCCCTCGCTGGACTTCACCACGCCTCGGCCCCGCTCGGGAAAGGGGGCAGGCCGTGCTCGCTGAAGGAGGTTTCAGCAAACTGGCGGAAGGGCCGCGCCTCTACATCCGCCCCTTCGTGCGGGACGATGTGGAGCGGATGCAGGCCTGGACGCCCTACGAGGACCTGCGGTTCCTCTCCTACAACATGCCGCCCGGCTCCCGCCGCCAGAACGACGCCTGGTTTGAGCGCAACGTGCTCCGATCGGGGCGTCAGTACTTCGCCGCTGTCCGCAAGGCCGATGGCTCGCTCATCGGGGTCATCAGCCTGCGGGAGATCCAGCGGGCTACGCACCCCACCTCGGCGCGGCTCGGCATCACCCTGGGCTCGGAGCACACTGGCCAGGGGTACGGCACAGAGGCCATGGCCCTCTTCCTGGACGTCTTCTTCACCCACCTGGGGTTTGACCTGATGAAGTTGGACGTGGCGGCCTTCAACGGGCGAGCCATCCGCGTCTACGAGAAGTGCGGTTTCCGCACCGTGGGCCGCTTTTACCGGTCGGTGGGCGGCGCGGAGTACCCTCCCCGCAAGGTGGGCGCGCAGGGGGAGGAGGTCTTCGTCCGCTACGGCGGGGAGACCTTCACCCTGCACTACGAGATGGAACTCTCCCGCGAGGCCTGGCGGGACCAGCGCCACGCGGTGTTCCGGGAACTGGAGGCGAGGTACGCCCCACGGCATGGGTGAGGGCCGTGCCCTGGCCTACCAGCGAGGAAGGCAGACGTGAAGGACGTCGTGCTGAAGGCTGCTTGCATTGTCGCTGGGGCGGCCGGCCTGGCCGCCACGGCTGTGGGCGCCATGGCCGCCGCGGCCGTCTGGCGCATGACCCGGCGGCGTCCCCCCGACCCTCCAGCGGACCCGGCCGCCCTGGGTCTGGCCTTTGAGGAGGTGGCCTTCCGGGCGCGGGATGGGGTGCTCCTGCGGGGCTGGTTCCTGCCGGCCCCTGGCGTCCCGGCCCGGGGCCCGGCCGTCATCTTCTGCCACGGCCACTCCGGCAGCATGGACCCGGACCTGCAGTATGTGCCTGCCCTGCACGAGGCCGGGTGCCACGTCCTGATGTTTGACTTCCGCGGGCATGGCCGCAGCGAGGGCCAGCGGGTGGGGATGGGGTACCTGGAGCGGTGGGACGTCCTGGGGGCGGTGGACTTCCTGTGGGAGCGGGGCATCCGGCGCATCGGGGTGCTGGGGTTCTCCATGGGCGGCGCGGCCGCGGTGCTCACGGCGGCCGAGTGCCCTCGCATCCTGGCCGTGGCGGCCGACGGGGCTTTCGCCCGGCTGCTGACCGTGCTGGTGGCAGGCATGCGGCAGTCGGGGTTGCCCGGCCCCGTGGCGCAGGCCGCCGGCCGGCTGGCCCTGGCCCTCA
>DAOTYM010000226.1:0-9593 GCA_034434775.1 Anaerolineae bacterium
CTAGTACTACGCCACGGTGGTTCTTGACGATATGTAATCCTGGGTAGGGGCGCACGGCCGTGCGCCCCTACATATGAGACTGCAACCGTGACCTGCACGGCCGAAAACGGAATTTTTTATTGTGGTCCAGCACTAGGGCGGGGCATGCCTCGTCCTACCACAAACCTCACCCCTACCCCTTGGCCCCTTCCCCTCTCCGCCTGCGGTAGGGGATGGGGTGAGGTCCACCATGGCCTCCGATTTGCCCCCCATAGGGGACTGTGCTATACTGGGCTCTTGGGCATTGCCCCAAGCAACCAAGCACGCCCTCCAACTGGGCGGGCCGTGCCGGAAGGCGCGGCGCCGCAAGAGGCCCCAGCCCTCCCGATGCCTGGGGCTTTCTTAGCGCCGGGCCTTGCGGTCCCCGCCCGGGATGAAGGGGGCGGAAGCCTAAAACGGATGGAGGTACGAACCTGTGGCTCTCGTCTCTATGAAAGCGCTCTTGGAAGCCGGCGTCCACTTCGGACACCGCACCCCTCGGTGGAACCCCAAGATGCGGGGGTTCATCTTCACCGAGCGGAAGGGCATCCACATCATTGACCTGCAGCAGACCCTCACCCGCCTGGAAGAAGCCTACAACTTCGCGCGGGACCTGGCCAGCGAGGGAAAGGTGCTCCTCTTCGTGGGCACCAAGAAGCAGGCTGCCGACACCGTCCGGGAAGCCGCCGAACGGTGCGGGATGCCCTACGTCAACGAACGGTGGCTGGGCGGAACCCTCACCAACTTCCGCACCATCCGCCAGCGCATTGACTACCTGCTGGACCTGGAACGCAAGCAGGCCAGCGGCGAACTGGAACGCCTCCCCAAGAAGGAGGCCCAGAAACTGGCCTACCTGATTGAAAAACTGAACCGCCGCCTCGGAGGCCTGAAGACCCTCCAGCGGCTGCCGGACGCCCTCTTCATCGTGGACGTCGCCCGGGAAGAGATCGCCGTCAAAGAGGCAAGCCGCCTGGGCATCCCCATCATCGCCATGGTGGATACCAACGGCGACCCGGACCCCATAGATTACGTCATCCCCTCCAACGACGACGCCATCCGCGCCATCCGCCTCATCACCAACCTCATCGCCGACGCGGTGGTTCAGGGGAGGCAGATCTACGAGTCCAAGGCCGCGGAGAGGGGGGCGGAGGAAGAAGCCCTGGTTGAGGAACGGGTGCCCTCCTACGAGGCGGTGGAACTCCCCGAGGAGGCCCTCCTCGGCCCCTCCACCCTGGAGAAGATCCGCGCCGCCCAGCGGGAGGAACTGGGCTATGAGTTAGAAGAGGTGTGGGAGGAAGAGGCCGAGGTGCCAGAGGTGGAGTTTGAGGAGGACCTGGAGGCCGAGGTAGAGGTAGAGTTGGAAGACCTGGAAGAAGAGGCCGACGAAGAGGAGTGAGCCGGCCGCTGCCCCAGAAAGGGGCGGGAGCGGCCGTGGTGAGATCGCAGCACCCTTTGAGGCAAGGAGGTTCCCATTGGCGGAGATCACCGCAGCCATGATCAAAGAACTGCGCGAGCGCACGGGCGCAGGTGTGTTGGATTGCAAGAACGCCCTGGCCGAGGCCGGGGGCGATATGGATCGGGCTGTTGAACTCTTGCGGGAAAAGGGCCTGGCCGACGCGGCCAAGCGCATGGGCCGGGAGGCCAACGAGGGGGTCATCGGCTCCTACGTCCATGCCGGCAGCCGCGTCGCCGCCCTGGTGGAGTTGAACTGCGAGACCGACTTCGTGGCCCGCACCGACGAGTTCCAGGCCTTGGCCCACGACCTGGCCATGCAGGTCGTGGCCGCACGGCCCCTCTACGTCTCCCCAGAGGACATCCCCCCGGAGGTCCTGGAGCGGGAGCGGGCCATCTACCGCGCCCAGGTGGCCGGTTCGGGCAAGCCGGAGCACGTCGTGGAGCGCATCGTGGAAGGGAAACTGGAGAAGTTCCTGGATGAGGTGTGCCTGATGCGCCAGCCCTTCATCAAGGACGACTCCATCACCGTGGGCGAACTGATCCGTCAGGCCATTGCCCGGCTGGGCGAGAACATCGTGGTGCGCCGCTTCGCCCGCCTGGCGGTCGGCGAAGAGTGAGGTTGAGCGGCCCCCAGGCTGGCCCTGGGGGCCGCTTGGTTCCGCTGCCGAAGCGGACCTTGTGGGGGAGGGCCATGCCTGCTGTCTATCGCCGCATCCTGCTGAAGGTGGGAGGAGAAGCGCTGGCCGGCGCCGGAGGGTACGGCATTGACCCCGTCCAAGCGGAGGAACTGGCGGAGAAGATCAAGCGCGTCAAGGCCATGGGCGTGGAAGTGGCCGTCGTCCTGGGCGCGGGCAACATCTGGCGGGGGAAACAGGGCCTGGACCGGGGGATGGAACGGGCCACGGCCGACCACATGGGGATGCTGGCCACGGTGATCAACGCCCTGGCCCTCCAGGATGCCCTGGAGCGGCACGGGGTGGAGACCCGCGTCCAGACGGCCATTGAGATGAAGGCGGTGGCCGAACCCTACATCCGCCTGCGGGCCATCCGCCACCTGGAGAAGGGCCGCGTGGTGATCCTGGGGGCCGGCACGGGGAACCCCTACTTCACCACCGACACGGCCGCCGCCCTGCGGGCCATGGAGATCAACGCCGACGTCCTCATCAAGGCTACCAAGGTGGACGCCGTCTACGAAGAAGACCCGCTGGTCAACCCCAACGCCCGGCGCCTGACCCGGCTGACCTACATAGAGGCCCTGAACCTGCGCATCGGCGTGCTGGATAGCACCGCCATCACCCTGTGCATGGAGAACGACCTGCCCATCATCGTGCTCAACCTCTGGGAGCCCGGTAGCCTGGAGAAGGCCGTGGCGGGGGAGCCCATCGGCACCCTGATCGCCCGCTAGGGGCCCGTCCCAGAGCGAGGAGGCAAGGTCCCATGATCAAGGAACTCTTGCAGGACGCCGAAGAACGCATGAAGAAGGCAGTGGAGGCCCTCCAGAGCGACCTGATGGCCATCCGCACCGGCCGGGCCTCCCCGGCCCTGCTGGACCGCGTGCGTGTGGACTACTACGGCACGCCCACGCCGCTGAACCAACTGGCCACCGTCTCTGCCCCGGAGCCGCGCCTCCTGGTGGTGCGGCCGTGGGACCCGCAGGTGCTCGGCGACATTGAGCGGGCCATCCTCAAGTCGGAACTGGGCCTCACGCCCAGCAACGACGGGAAGGTCATCCGCTTGGTCATCCCGCGCCTCACGGAGGAACGCCGCCAGGAACTGGCCAAGATCGTGGCCCGTCGGGTGGAGGAGGGGCGGGTGGCCGTGCGCAACATCCGCCGGGAGGCCATAGAGGACCTGCGGGAGATGGAGAAGGAAAAGATCATCTCCGAGGACGAGATGTACCGCGCCCGGGATGAAATCCAGGAACTGACGGACCGCTACATCGCCCGCATAGACGAGATCGGCAAGGCCAAAGAGGCGGAACTCCTGGAGGTGTAGGGGGAGACGGTGCGCACACAGGGAGCGAAGGCCGGCGGGGCCCTGGACCTGAGCAAACTGCCCCGGCACGTGGCCATCATCATGGATGGCAACGGACGCTGGGCCCGGGCGCGCGGGCTGCCCCGCCTGGCCGGCCACCGGGCCGGCACCCAGAACATCCGCCCCATCCTGGAAGCCGCCGTGGAGTTCGGCATTGAGGTTCTCACCCTCTGGGCCTTCTCCACGGAGAACTGGGGCCGCCCCGAACAGGAGGTCCGCGGCCTCCTGCGCCTCCTGGAGGAGACCATCCAGCGGGAACTCCCCAGGCTCCGGGATGAGGGGGTGCAGATCCGCCACACGGGCCGGCTGGACCGCCTTCCGCCGAGCCTCCAGGAGCAGATCCGCCGGGCCTTGGAAGCCACCGCCCACAACCGGCGCATCATCCTCAACGTGGCCTTTGACTACGGGGGCCGCGCCGACATCCTGCAGGCCGTGCGGCGCATCCTCGCCGACGGCATCCCGCCGGACCAGGTGGACGAGGACCTCTTCCGCCGCTACCTCTGGACCGGGGACCTCCCGGACCCCGACCTCATCATCCGCACCAGCGGCGAGTACCGCCTGAGCAACTTCATGTTGTGGCAGGGGGCCTACGCGGAACTGTACATCACCCCCACCCTCTGGCCCGACTTCACCCGGGAGGACCTGGCCGCCGCCCTGCGGGACTACGCCTCCCGGGAACGGCGCTTCGGCCTGGTCCCTTCGGCGCCTTCGTCCTGAAAGGCGGCCCCCAGCGCAGAACCCAAGGGAGAGTGCCTCTCCATGCTGCTGACCCGTGTCCTCACCGCTGCCGTCCTCCTGCCCATTGTCCTGGGGGCCATCTACCTGGGGGGCCCGTGGCTGACCGGCCTGCTCACCCTCTTCCTGGGGATCGCGTACTATGAGTTCGCCACCCTGATGGGTGAGCAGGGGATGGCCCGCGGCCCCTTCCCCATCGGCATGGCCCTGGTCGTGTTCCTGGCCCTGAACGCCTACTGGACCGAGGACGCCCTGGCTGCCCCTCTGCTCGCCTTCGCCTTCCTCCTCTCCCTCGCCTGGCAGATCCTGCAGCGGGGCCAGGAGGCACCGGCCACCCAGTGGTGCGTCAGCATGGCAGGCGCGGTCTACCTGGGGTGGCTGGGGCGGTACGTGGTCCTCCTGCGGGAGATGCCGCGGGGCCTCCAGTGGGTCCTCCTGGCGCTCCTCACCACCTGGATCACCGACAGCGCGGCCTACTTCATCGGGCGGCGCTTCGGGCGGCACAGGATGGCCCCGCGCCTCAGCCCCCGCAAGACCTGGGAGGGCGCTGTGGGGGGATGGGTCGTCGGGGTGGCTGGCGGCCTGGCGGTGGGCGACCTCCTGGGGCTCGGCTGGGCCCACGGCCTCGCAGTGGGGGTCCTGGGTTCCACAGTGGCCCCCTTCGGCGACCTGGCCGTCTCCCTGTTCAAGCGGCAAGTGGGGGTCAAAGATACCGGCCACCTGCTTCCCGGCCACGGCGGGATGTGGGACCGGCTGGATAGCCCCCTCTTCGTGGTCCCGACCGTCTATTTCTACGCCCTCTGGTTCGGCACCTGAGGCAGAGAGGAGGTCAAGGTGAACGGACAGGTCGCAAAGGAGGCCGACCGGCTGTACCGGCGGATGGTGAACGCCTGGTGCATGTACGACTGGGCCGATTCCGCCTTCGCCACCACCATCATGGCCGCCGTGCTGCCGCCCTTCTATCACCAGGTGGCCGCGGCCAACCTGCCGGGCCATGTGGCCACCGCCTACTGGGGGTACACGGCTTCCATCGCCATGCTCATCATCGCCGTCTCCGCGCCCATCCTGGGGGCCATCGCCGACTACTCGGCGGCCAAGAAGCGGTTCCTCGCCGGCTTCACGGCCCTGGGGGTCCTGGCCACGGCCTTCCTGTACGGCGTGAGCACCGGCGACTGGTTGCTGGCCTCCATGCTCTACATCCTCGGCGATGTGGGGTTCGGGGGCGCCGACATCTTCTACAACGCGCTCCTCCCCCACGTCGCCCGGCCGGACGAGATTGACCAGGTCTCCACCAAGGGGTACGCCCTGGGGTACCTGGGTGGGGGCCTCCTCCTGGCCCTCAACCTGGCCTGGATCCTGTTCCCCAAGGCTTTCTTCCTGCCCAACGCCGAGGTGGCTACCCGGGTCTCGTTCGTCAGCGTCGCCATCTGGTGGGCGGTGTTCTCCCTCCCCCTCTTCCGGTGGGTGCCGGAGCCGCGCGGGACGGCGGTGGCTGGCCCGCGCGTCAACGCCGTGGCGGGGGGCCTCCGCCAGTTGGCGGCCACCTTCCGCGAGATCGCCCAGTACCGCGAGGTGCTGAAGTTCCTCATCGCCTTCTGGCTCTACAACGACGGCATCGGCACCATCATCAAGATGGCCACCATCTACGGCGCGGAGATCGGCATCGGGCAGACGGACCTCATCGCCGCCCTCCTCCTGACCCAGTTCGTGGGCATCCCCTTCAGCCTGGCCTTCGGCCGGCTGGCCAAGCACCTGGGGGCCAAGCGGTCGGTGCTCCTGGGGCTGGGGGTCTACACCCTCATCAGCATCCTGGGCTACTTCATGACCACGGCTTGGCAGTTCTACGTCCTGGCGGTGATGGTCGGCTTCGTGCAGGGGGGCACGCAGGCCCTGAGCCGCTCCCTGTTCGGGACGATGATCCCCAAGACCAGGACGGCGGAGTTCTTCGGCTTCTACAACATCAGTTCCAAGTTTGCCGGCATCGCGGGCCCCTTCGTCTTCGCCCTGGTGAGCCAACTCACGGGCACGAGCCGCCTGAGCGTCTTCTCCCTCATCGTCTTCTTCGTGGTCGGGGGGCTGCTCCTGACCCGGGTGGACGTGGAAGAGGGTGCCCGGGTGGCGCGGGCGGTGGAAGCAGCCGCTGCCGCCTCGGAGTAGGGCCCGAGGGAGAGGTCTACAGGGGCGATGGATGCATCGCCCCTGTAGACCTACGCACCGGGCGGGAGAACCCCGACTCGTCCACCCGGACCAGCGTACGCCCCTCCACCAGTCTCTTCCCTTGGCCTCTGGCCGGCGCTTCTCTGCGCGCTCGCCTCAGCCACTGGCTGACCGCCCTTCGGGTGCCCCCCAGCGCCTCCACAATGCGACTCCGCTTCCAGCCCCTTCGGCACAGTTCCCAGGCCTGGGACAAGCAGAGCGGACTCAACCGCCCCAGGCCTTTCCGCCACCGGAGGAGTCGTGCTATAATGGCCCGCGGTCATGCAGCCTTCTTGCGCACGAGGATTCCGGTGGAGCCATCGGCCTACGAGACCCTCTACCTCCTGGAAGACACCCACTGGTGGTGCGCCGGCATGCGCGAGGTCGCCTGGGCCCTGTTGGACGGCCTCTCCCTGCCCCCGCAGGCGGCGAGGGTCCTGGACCTGGGGTGCGGCACCGGCGGCTTCCTGCGGGAACTCCAGGAGCGGTGGCCCGCGGTGGGGGCCGACATCGCGGAGATCGCCCTCCACTACTCCCAGGCGCGGAGCCTGAGGGGGCTGGTCCAGGCCTCGGCGGACCGCCTCCCCTTCGCCGAGGGGGCGTTCGGCCTCGTGGCCTGCATGGACGTCCTCTACCACCGGGCCGTGGAGGACGAGGGCGCGGCCCTGCGGGAGGTGCGGCGGGTCCTTGCCCCCGGGGGGTGGTTCCTGGTGCGGGTGCCAGCCTACCGCTGGCTCTTCAGCCCCCACGACTTGGCAGAGCACGGGGTCCGGCGCTACACGGCCGGCACGCTTCGCGCTCTCCTGGAAGCCGCGGGCTTCGCCGTGCGCCGCCTGACCTATGCCAACGCGCTCCTCTTCCCCCTGGCGGCGGCGCGGCGGCTCCTCGGCCGGGCAGCGGGCAGGGAGCCGCGGTGCGACCTGCAGCCCGTGCCCCCCGCCCTCAACCGGTTCCTCCACCAGGTGCTCCGGGCGGAGGCCCGCTGGCTGCGCCGAGGGACGTTCCCCTTCGGCCTTTCGGTGCTGGCCCTGGCCCAGAAGCCTGCAGAGGAGGGGTGAGGCGCATGGCTCCCCTCTGGCGTCGCTGTGCTCCCCGGTCCGGCAGGCTTTCCTTCCCGCCAGGAGCGGCGGAGGTGGCGCTCCTCACGCTCCTGGCCCTCGCCTTGCGCCTCCTGCGCCTCACGGAGCACAGCCTCTGGTTTGACGAGGCCATGAGCGTCCACTGGGCGCGCCAGGATGTAGGCCGCATCCTCCAGGTGGGCCTGGGCCTGGTGGAAGACAAACACCCGCCTGGCTACTACCTGCTCTTGCACTTCTGGATGCGCGCCTTCGGGGATGGGGACGTCGCCCTGCGGGCCCTGGGCGCGCTCCTGGGGGCGTTGGCCGTCCCGCCCCTGGTCCGACTGGGCGAGGTGTTGTGGGACCGGCGGACCGGCCTCCTGGCCGGCCTCTACGCGGCGTGCAGCCCCATCCTCATCTGGTACAGCCAGGAGGTGCGGATGTTCGGCCTGGCGGCGACGCTGGCCACGGGAGGCGTCCTCTGCCTTGTGGAGGGGCTGCGGCGGGGAGGCTGGCGATGGTGGTGCGCCTACGGTGCTCTCCTCCTCCTCGGCTGCTACAGTTACCTCTTCACCGCGTTCCTCCTCCCCCCTCTGGGGCTCCTGGTCTTGGGGGTGTTCCTTGCCCGGTGGAGCCGAGGGAGGCGCAAGGTGTGGCGAGAGGGCGCTGGGCAGGGAGTCCTGGCCCACGTGGCGGTGGCGGTGGGGGTCCTGCCCCTGGCCTGGCGGGCCCTGCAAGTGGGCGGCGCCGAGGCCAGCCCCGGCCGCCCCTTCCTGGACTTCGCCGCGGCCGCCTTCCGCCTGGGCGCGGCCTGGGCCGTCTGGCGAGCGCCGTGGAGCCGGGAGACGCTGTGGGGGGTGGTGGGGGCCTTCGGGGTCCTGGTGCTCCTCGGGATGGTCGCTCCGCCCCCACGCAGGGGCGCGCCTGGTGGCCGCTCCGTCCTGGCCACGGCCATCCTGGGGCCGCTCCTCCTGGGGAACCTGTTCCTCGCCGTGGACGGGACCGTCTTTGCGGAGCCCAGGTACTTCCTCCTGGTGGTCCCCTTCCTGTGGCTGGCAGCCGCAGCTGGGGTGGGGTTCCTCTGGCGGAGGGCGCGGGCCCTGGGGGCCCTCCTGGCGCTGGCCTGGGCCGTGCTCCTCCTGGCCGCGCTCCCAGCCCAGTGGCTCCCGGAGAACCGCCGCGAGGACTGGCGGGCGGCGGCAGCCTACCTGGAGGCTCACGTCGGGCCAGAGGATGTGGTCCTGGTGCACCCGGGCTTCCTGCGGCCGGCCCTGGAGCACTACTACGCCGGCCCTGCGCCCGTGGTGGCCCCCTTCGGCAGCCCCTTGGAGGGCCCAGAGGAGGTGGAAGGGCCCCTGGCCAGCCTTCCTCCCTCGCAGGTGGTGTGGCTGGTGCAGTCCCACCTGGAGGGTCCCGACCCAGACCACTGGGTGGAGGGATGGCTTGCGGCACGCTTCCCCCTGGTGACGGAGCAGTACCCGGCCGGCATCGCCCTCAAAGGGTACGCCGCCCGGTACCGCCTGGCCGCGCTCCCAGAGGATGCCACACCTGCCGACCACGCGTGGGGGAACCTCCGGCTGGCGGGCTACCGCGTGGACGTGGCGCGCCTTGCGCCCACGGATGACCGCTACCATCCGCCCAGCGCCTGGCTCCACCTGACCACGTATTGGGCACGGACCGGGGCCGTGGGTGAGGGCCTGCGGAGCGAGGCGCGGCTCGTGGACGCGCTGGGGCAGGTCTGGGGGCTGAGCCTGGTGCGGGAGCGGGATGCGTGGGGGCTCCTTCCGCCGGCCCAGTGGGCCCCGGGCGAGGTGGTCCGCCTGGACCAGGACGTGAACCTGAACCCGGCTACGCCGTCCGGCCGCTACCGCGTGGCGGTGCGGGTGCTGGACGCCGAGGGGCGTCCCCTGTCCACCGCGGGGGAAACGGACCTCGCCGTCCTCACGGACGTGGAAATCCTGCCCTAGGAGAGGCTGCGGCCACCCCCTCCCTCTCCATCCGCGGACGGAGAGGGAGGGGGCAGGCGGGCGGGAGAGGTCTCTCAGAGGCCGGCGGCCTTGCGCAGGGCCTCGGCCTTGTCGGTGCGCTCCCATGGAG
>DAOTYM010000227.1:0-4941 GCA_034434775.1 Anaerolineae bacterium
GTCCGTCTCCGTCTCTTCCTCAAAGGTGGTCTCAATGACGCCGGCCCGCGTGCACCCCAGGGCCCGGGCGTAGGCCAGGGCCTGCTCCTTGGCCCGGCCCGAGGGGTTCTGGTAGACGGCCAGGAGGGCTGGCGTCCCTGCCCCTTCCACGTAGAGTTCCCGCAGGCGGTGCCCCGGGGATTTGGGGGCCACCATGCTCACGTCCACGTCCGCCGGGGGCACGATCTGCCCGTAGCGGATGTTGAAGCCGTGGGCGAACATCAGGGTATCGCCGGCCTCCAGGTGCGGGGCGATGTGCTCCCGGTAGAGGGGCGGCTGCACCGAGTCGGGCGTCAGGAGGACCACCACATCGCCCACCTTCGCCGCTTCGGCCACAGGGAGCACCCGCAGGCCCTCCGCCTCGGCCTTGGCCCACGAGGGGCTGCCCTCGTAGAGCCCCACCACCACCTGGCAGCCGCTATCCCGCAGGTTGAGGGCGTGGGCATGCCCCTGGCTGCCGAAGCCGATGATGGCGACCGTCTTCCCCGTGAGGAGGCTCAGGTCTGCGTCCTTGTCGTAGTAGATGTTAGCCATGTCCTTCGTTCCTTTCTACTGTGAAGTGATGTCCGCACAAGGCGAGGGTTCACCCCCGCCCTTCTGCCAGGTCTCCAGGGTAGCCGTTGCTGCCGCGGCCCCGCACCATGGCCACGCGGCCCGTGCGGGCCATCTCCAGGATGCCCAGGGGGCGCAGGAGTTCCGCCAGGGAGTCAATCTTGTCCTCGGTGCCCGTGACCTCAATGATGACGGAGTCCGGCGCCACGTCCACCACCCGGGCCCGGAAGATGTGCACCAGTTGCATGACCTCGCTGCGCGTTTCCGGCGTGGCGCGCACCTTGATGAGGGCCAGGTCCCGCACCACCGTCGGGGCCGTGGTCACGTCCTGGACCTTGATCACGTTGATCAGTTTCCGCAGGTTCTGGGTCACCAGGTGACTGCCCCGCCCCTGGGTATCCACCACGATGGTCATGCGGGAGATGCCCCTGGCCTCCGTGTGCCCCACGGTGAGGCTTTCAATGTTGAAATTGCGGCGGCGGAAGAGGCTCGCCACCCGGTTCAGGACGCCCGGTTTATCTTCCACCCAGGCGACAAGGGTGTGCTTCACGCGCCGTCCTCCGGCGCCGTCCTCCGGCATGTGGCTCGCTCCCAACATCGCCCTCTCCCCTCTAGGCCAGTTCTCGGACCGGGTGGGGGCGGCGGATCATCTTGTCCAGGTCCGCCCCGGCCGGCACCATGGGGTAGACGTTGTCCTCCTGCTCCACCCAGAAGTCAATGATGACGGGGCCCTGGGCTGCCCGTGCGGCCTGCACGGCGGGGAGGACGTCCTCGGGGCGCTTCACCCGCAGGGCCTGCAGGCCGTAGGCTTCGGCCAGGCGGCAGAAGTCCGGGTTCTGGAGGCGGGTGGCGGTGTAGCGCCGGCCGAAGAAGAGTTCCTGCCACTGCCGCACCATGCCCAGGAAGCCGTTGTTCATGAGGGCCACCTTGAGGTCCAGGCCCTCCTGGGCCAGGGTGCCCAGTTCCTGCACGTTCATCTGGAAGCCCCCGTCGCCGCAGACCACCCAGACCTCCTCGTCGGGAGCGGCGAACTTGGCCCCGATACCCGCGGGGAGGCCGAAGCCCATGGTGCCCAGGCCCCCGGAGGTGACCAGGGCCGGGCCCCAGTCGTGGCGGTAGTACTGGGCCACCCACATCTGGTGCTGGCCGACGTCGGTGACGACGATGGCGCGGCCCTTCGTGGCCTGCCACAGGCCGTGGATGACCTGGGCGGGGTAGAGCCGGCCCTCTGGAGCGTTGCAGAGGATGTCCCTGGAGCGGCTCTCCTCTCGCCAGGCGTCAATCTGCGCGAGCCAGGCCCCTCGGTCCCGCGCCTCCACGTGGGGGAGCCACGCCTGGAGCACCCTCCGCAGGTCCCCAGCGATGGCCACGTCCACGGGGACGTTCTTGTTCAGTTCGGCGGGGTCCAGGTCCACGTGCACCTTCCGGGCCCCCCGGGCGTAGGTCTTCAGGTTGCCGGTGACCCGGTCGTCAAAGCGCATGCCGAGGGCCACGAGGAGGTCGGCGTGCTGGACGGCCAGGTTGGCCGCCGCGTGGCCGTGCATGCCCATCATCCCCAGGCACAGGCGGTGGCTGGCGGGGAAGCCGCCCAGCCCCAGGAGGGTGCAGGCCACGGGGATGTTGCCCCGCTCGGCGAAGGCCAGGAGTTCCCGCATGGCCCCCGAGAGGAGCACCCCGTGCCCAGCCAGCACCACGGGGCGTTCGGCGGCGTTGATGAGGTCCAGGGCTCGGTCCAGGTCTGTGTCCAGCGGCTCTTCCGGCTCGGGCTGGTAGCCGGGGAGGCGCACCGGCCCTTCGGGGTAGACGAACTCCGTGCGGGCGGTCTGCACATCCTTGGGGAGGTCAATGAGGACGGGGCCAGGTCGGCCCGTGCGGGCGATGTGGAAGGCCTCGCGGAGGGTCTGGGCCAGGTCCTCCACCCGGGTGACCAGGTAGTTGTGCTTGGTGATGGGCAGGGTGATGCCGGTGATGTCGGTCTCCTGGAAGGCGTCGCTCCCCAGGACGCTGGTGGCCACCTGCCCGGTGATGCAGACGATGGGCGAGGAGTCCATCATGGCCGTGGCGATGCCGGTAACGAGGTTGGTGGCCCCGGGGCCCGAGGTGGCCAGGGCCACCCCCACCTTGCCAGAGACCCGGGCGTAGCCGTCGGCCGCGTGGGCAGCGGCCTGCTCGTGGCGGACCAGGACGTGGTGGATCGGGTAGTCGTTCATGGCGTCGTAGAGGGGGAGGGTCGCACCCCCTGGGTAGCCGAAGACCACCTCCACGCCCTCCCGGACGAGGCATTCCCAGACGATCTGTGCCCCTGTGAGTTCCATCTTCCTCCTCCCTGTGGGTTGTGCGTGATGCAAAAACGCCCCAGGCCGGCCAAGGACCGGCGAGGGGCGTCCATGCCCTCCGTCCGGAGACGGATTCTGGCGTCGGTGCGCAGGGTGGCGACGGTGCTCAGGTCGCGAGTTTCAGGTCTGGAAACAATCGGGGCCTCCCCGTTTGGGGAGGCCCCTGGCTTGGCTCTATGGGTATACGGTGCTCTCGCCCGTCTAGCGGCCCGCCCCAAACGGCATTGGCTCCTCAACGAGGAGCACAATAAGGACGAGGATAATCACGACCGCCAGAACGAGCGAAACCTGAGACATCTCTCTTCCCAACCTGTTCTATCCTGCGCAAATTATACTACAGGTCTTTCGGGATGTCAAATCTGGCCCGGTGTGCGATGGGGCTTTTCGGTGTCCGGCCCCTCCGCTCCCGAGGTCCTCTGGAGCCAGGGCCCTGAATCCGCCCCAGGGATGACTCATTCTTACAGAACTCTGACAGCCTTCCGGTGTGACAGACCGTAGGGCACGCCTCCTGGCGTGCCATCTAGCGTCCGGAAGAGCCGTTAAGGTCTTCCCTTTGCAAAAACGAGTCAGCCCTGGGATCCGCCCCAAGCGCATTTGCCAAATTTGCCGTTCTGTGCTATACTAAGAAGTGGAAGGCACCCTGCTGTGTGCGTGATGCACGACACCCGTTTTGAGCCAACACCCGACGATTGGGAGACAAGCTCTGGAGGGGATGCGGTAGCCCGCAAGGGGGCAAGGCAGTAACCAACAGGTAGTCTCCCACCCTGCGAGAGCAGGTTCAAAACTAGGTCGCACACGGCACAGCGGGGGCCCCAAGCAGCAGGGTCGCTGTCCCCAGGATGGCGACCTTGCGCTATGTATGCCCCTTGCCGAATGCCCGCCTCTCCTTTCCCCAGACCCCTACCGAAGCGAGAACCGGGGATCCAGTTCCAGCAGGCGCTTTAACCCCTCTTCCAGGGTGACGCGTGGGGCAAACCCCAGTTTGGCCCGCGCCAGGGTCAGGTCCGCCACCATGCGCGGCACCCCGCCGCTTTCCTCGTGGTTGTAGAGGGTGTTGACGGGCCGGCGCACCGTCTGGGCGATCAGGTCCACCAGGCGGTTGATGCTCACCTCCTGGCCCGAGCCCACGTTGATGGTGGAGCGGTTGACGTCCTTGGCCGTGGCTGCGGCCACCAGGGCGTCCACCACGTCGTCAATGTAGACGAAGTCGCGCGTTTGCTCGCCATCGCCGAAGATGACCAGCGAGGCTCCCCGCACGGCCTGCCACATGAAGAGGGGGATCACCGGGGCATGGGCAGCGGGGATGAACTGCCCGGGGCCGTAGGCGTTGAAGATGCGGAGGACCACCGTCTCCATCCCGTAGAGGCTGCCCAAGGTGTGCACGTAGTACTCCGCCGCGACCTTGCTCACGGCGTAAGGGGCCAGCGGGCGGGGCTGCATCTGCTCGTGGACGGGCTGGGTGGGCTGTGCACCGTACACCGTGCCCGAGGAGGTCAGGATCACACGGCCCACGCCCACGTCCCGCGCCGCTTCCATCAGGGCCACGGTGCCGCCCACGTTGACCTCGTTGTACTCCCGCGGGTAGAGGACCGATTCGGGCACCGACACCCGCGCCGCCAGGTGGTAGACGCAATCTACCCCCTGCAGCAGGGTCCAGAGTTTGGGCACATCGCGGACATCCCCCCGGGTGAAGAGGACCTCCCGGGCAAGGCGCGAGGGATCGCCTGCGCTCAGGTTGTCCAGCACGAGGACATCGTGGCCTTCCGCGACCAGGCGGTTGGCCAGCGCGCTGCCGATAAAGCCAGCGCCGCCGGTGATCAGGATGCGCATGGAAGAGCCTCCGAGATGGGGCCCTGAGCCGTGGCTTCACGCGGAGCGTCAGGGCCGAGGTGCACCGCACCGCCAGGGACAGGGTGAAGGGGGCGTTGCTGGCCACGCCCTTGGGGCCCCGAAGTATACCAGCCCCAAGGGACCGGTGTCAAAGCGCAGGCGTGCCCTGCGATGCCCCACTTTC
>DAOTYM010000228.1:0-6844 GCA_034434775.1 Anaerolineae bacterium
CCACCCGCTGCTTGTTGGCCGCCACCATGTGGAGGCCCAGGGTGCGGGCCAGGTCCCGCGCGCGCTTGGCGTGGCCGATGTCGGGCGAGACCACCACCGTGTCCGAGAGGTCCTTGCCCCGGAAGTAGTCGGCGAAGATGGTGAGCGAACTCAGGTGGTCCGTGGGCACGGAGAAGAAGCCGTGCACCTGGGGCGAGTGGAGGGCCATGGTGAGGACGTGGCTGGCCCCTGCCGTGGCCAGAAGGTCGGCGATGAGGCGCGCGGCGATGGAGATGCGTGGCTCGTCCTTCTTGTCGGAGCGCGCATAGGAGAAGTAAGGGATGACCGCGGTGATGCGCCGGGCCGAGGCGCTGCGCGCCGCATCCAGGAGGAGCAGGAGTTCCAGGATGTGGTCGCTCACCGGGGGCGACAGGGATTGGATGATGAAGACCTCCTTCTCCCGCACGCTCGCCTGGAGTTGGACGAAGAGGTTGTCGTTGCGGAAGCGGCGTGTCTCGGAGGGGCTGAGGGGAACGCCCAGACGGGCGCAGATCTCCCTCGCCAGGTCGGGGTGCGACTGACCGCTGAAGATGCGGACGTGGGCAAAGGGATCAGGGGTGCGATCCTCGGCGGCCACGGTCTATCCCTCCCGCTCTGAGTCTTGGGCCAGGAACTCCTCCCGGGTGACGAAGGTCCCTCCCCGAACCTCCCTGGAGGTGAGACGCCGGTTGGCGTCAAAGGTCAGGTCCACCTCAATGGGGCGGTAGCATCCCCGGCGGGAACCGATCAAGGTCTTGTGCAGGTAGAAGGCCCGATCGCCGCCCTCGTAGGTGGGGGTGGGGTCGTTGGCCAGGTTGATGCGGCTGGCAATGACCTCGCCGCAGGCCTCGCAGCGGACGTAGAGCCAGAGGACGTTGGCCTCGCCGCCAGAGGAGAGGAGGCCGGAGAGTTTCTTCAGCAGGCCCACGCTAATCCCTCCTGTGGTGGTCGTCTGAGGGACCTTCAGGACGCGTGGGTATTATACCATCCCCGGCAGGGGAGACAACTTCCGGCCCGGCGGGCGGCGCGGCGCTGCCCGCCCCTTTCCCCTGTGAAGGAAGGGATCAGGCTCCGACCAAGGCCTCCAGGGCCAGGAGGTAGCCGCGCCACCCCAGCCCGGCGATGACCCCCCGACAGACCGGCGCGATGACCGACCGCCGCCGGAACGGCTCCCGGGCGTAGACGTTGGAGAGGTGCACCTCCACCGTGGGCAGGCCCACGGCGGCGATGGCGTCCCGCAGGGCCAGGCCGTAGTGGGCGTAGGCCCCTGGGTTGCAGATGACCCCGGTCGCCCACCCCCTCGCCTCGTGCAGGGCATCCACCAGGTCGCCTTCGTGGTTGGACTGCACGAAGCGCAACTCCACGCCCCGCGGCCGCGCCCACTCTTCCATGGCCCGGTGGATGTCCTCCAAGGTCGCGGTGCCGTAGACCTCCGGCTCCGCGTGCCCAGGAGGTTCAGGTTCGGGCCTTGCAAGACCAGGATGCGATGTGTCATGGCGTCGTGCTCCTTTCCCAGGCTTCCCGCACCTGCGCTTCCGTCACGTCGTCCCGCAGGCACACCTGCCCGATGCCAGCCGGCACGATGAACCGCAGGCGTCCGCCCCTCTGCTTCTTGTCGGCATGCATGGCCTGCCACAGGTCTCCAAAGGGGATGTCGGGGGGGCGGGTGGGGAGGTCCAGCGCCTCCATGACGGCCACCAGGCGAGCGGTGAAGGCAGCGTCCACCAGGCCCAGGACCTCGCCCAGGCGCGCCGCCACGACCATCCCCACGGCCACCGCCCGCCCGTGGGGCAGGCGGTACCCCGAGAGGACCTCCAGCGCGTGGCCAAAGGTGTGCCCCAGGTTCAGGTAGGCGCGGGGGCCGCGCTCGTAGGGGTCCTCGCCCACGATGCGGGCCTTGACCCGCACCGCCTCGGCCACGATCCAGGGGAGGTCCTCCAGGCCCTCCGTTTCCAGGTGGGCGAAGAGCGCGGGCGAGCCGATGACCCCAGCCTTGACCGTTTCGGCCAGGCCGGCGCGGATCTCCTCGTCTGGCAGGGTGTAGAAGGCCACCGGGTCCACGGCCACGGCCTTGGGCGGCCACACGACGCCTACCAGGTTCTTCCCCTGGGGCAGGTTGACGCCGGTCTTCCCGCCCACGCTGGCGTCCACCGCGCCCAGGAGGGTGGTGGGCAGGGGGAAGGTGGGCAGGCCGCGCATGAAGGTCGCCGCGGCAAACCCCGCCAGGTCGGTCGTCACCCCGCCCCCCAGGATGAGGACCAGGCTGCCGCGGTCCAGGCGCGCCTCCAGGAACCGCTCGTACAGCGCGGCGGCCGTCTCCAGGGTCTTGGCCTCCTCGGCCGCCCTCAGGGGGATGGATGCCACCCGGCAGCCAGCCTCCTCCCAGGCCCGGCGGACGCCCTCCACCAGGCTTTCGGGGACGCGGTCGTCCCACACCAGACCTGCCAGCCGGCTCCCGGGCATGGGGACCATCTGAGGCGTGCAGTGCAGCGCGCCGGTCCCCAGCCAGACGGCGTACCCCTCCCCTCCGGGCACCGAGACGGGAACCCGCTCCAGGCGATCCAGGCTGACCTGGAGGGCCTCCAGGATGGCCTGGCACACTTCCTCGGGGGTGCGGCCGTCGGTGGAGACCTGGAGGGGAGCCAGGGCGTAGGCGTTGCGCCGCGCCCGCCAGAGGGCAGCCAGGGCCGCCTCCGGGTCCCTGCCCAAAAGGAGCGGGCGAGTCTCCTCGTCCTGGAGCACCCGCTGGGCGAGGGTCTTGGGGTCGCCCCGCAGGCAGACGACGAGGCCGCTCCGCCCCAGGGCCTGACGCCCGGCCTCGTGCACCAGCGCGCCGCCCCCCGTGGCGATGACCAGGCCGCGCCGCTGGCCCAACTCCCGGCACACCTCCAGTTCCACCCGGCGGAAGTAGGGTTCGCCGGAATGGGCGAAGATCTCGGCGATGGACCGCCCCTCCCGCTCCGCAATCAGCGCATCGGTATCGGCGAACTCCCGGCCCAGCGCGGCCGCCAGCAGCCGCCCGACGCGGCTCTTGCCCGTCCCCATCATGCCAGTCAGGACGAGGTTGCGCCCCTCAGCGATCACGCTCCACCCCCTCCTGGATGCGCGCCAGCGTATCGCCGCCGTACCGCTCCACGAGGGCCTCGGCCAGGGCCCAGCAGCACATGGCCTCGCCCACCACGCTGGCCGCGGGCACGGCGCAGACGTCCGCCCGGTGGTACGGCGCGGGAGCCGGTTCCCCGGTCCGCACGTCGTAACTGGGCAGGGGCTTCCCGGTGGTGGGGATGGGCTTCATAGCCGCCCGCACCCAGATGGGCTCCCCGTTGCTCACGCCTCCCTCCAGGCCGCCGGCGCGGTTGGTGGCCCGCCCCCAGCGGCCAGCCGCGTCCCGGGCAAAGGGGTCGTGGACCTCCGTCCCCGGCCGCGCCGCGTTGGCAAAGGCATCGCCGACCTCCACCCCCTTGATGGCCGGGATGCTCATGAGGGCATGGGCCAGGCGGGCGTCCAGGCGGCGGTCCCACTGGGCATAGGAACCCAGGCCCACTGGCACCCCCACGGCGAAGGCCACGAACACCCCTCCCAGGCTCTCGCCCGCCTCCCGCGCCGCCTCAATGGCCTGGCGCATCCTCTCCGCGGCCTCGGGGTCCGGGCAGCGCACGTCGGAAGCCTCCGCAGCCTGGGCGCGCGCCAGCCAGTCCCCCGGCGGAAGGTCCGCACGCACGGGGCCGATGGCCTCCACGTAACTCCCCACGGCGATGCCCACCGCGGAAAGCAGGGCCCGGGCCACCGCGCCGGCGGCCACCCGCGCTGCCGTCTCCCGGGCGCTGGCCCGTTCCGCCACCCAGCGCAGGTCCTCCAGGCCGTACTTGCGGGCCCCGGCCCAGTCTGCGTGGCCGGGCCGGGGCACGGTCCACGGGGGGACCTCCCGGCCGCGCCAGTTCTCCCAGTCCCGGTTGCGGATCAGCAGGGCCAGGGGCGCGCCAGTGCTCCGGCCAGCGGCCACGCCAGAGAGGACCTCCACCTGGTCCCGCTCAACCTGCATGCGCCCACCGCGGCCGTAGCCCACCTGCCGGCGGGCCAGGTCTCGGTTGACTGCCCCTTCATCCAGCGGGACCCCTGCCGGGAAGCCATCCACAATGGCCACCAGGCAAGGGCCGTGGGATTCACCCGCCGTCAACATGCGCAACATCCTCGCCTCCTCCGAAACCCGTTGGCCGTGCCCCTTCGCGGAGCGCGCCCCCTCCCGCTACAGGGCTGCCCAACACGCCTCCGCCATCGCGTCCAAGGGGGGCTCCACCCCGGTCCACAGGCGGAAACTGGCCGCGGCCTGGTGGATGAGCATCCACGCCCCCTCTATGGTCCGCGCTCCACTGGCCTCCGCCTGGCGCAGGAGCCGCGTCCTGGCCGGGCGGTAGACCAGGTCAAAGACCCACAAGTGGGGCGGGAGGGGGTCCTCCTCGGGCCAGAGGGACCCGTCCCCGTGGGGCCACATGCCCACCGGCGTGGCCTGGACCAGAAGGTGTGCCTCCTGAGCGGCCCGGGGCAGGGCCTGTGGCAAAAGGGGGCCGGGCACGATGCGGCTCCCTGGGAAGGCCTGCTCCAGGTCCCGTGCCAGGGCCTCGGCCTGGGCCGGGCGGCGGGCCAGGACCTGCACCTCCGCACCCCCCTGGAGCAGGGCGTAGGCCGCGGCCCGGGCCGCCCCGCCCGCCCCCAGGACCAGGGCACGGACGCCCTCCACAGGGCAGCCGGCGGCCTCCAACGCAGCCCGCACCCCCAGCGCGTCGGTGTTGTGGCCTTCCAGGCGGCCATCCTCCCGCACCACCAGGGTGTTCACCGCCCCGATGGCCCGGGCCTCCGGGGCCAGCGCGTCCACCAGGGGGATCACCGCCTCTTTGTGGGGCACGGTGACGTTGGCTCCCCGCAGGCCCAGGGCCCGCACCCCTCTGACGGCGTCCGCCAGGGCCTCCGGCGGCGCGGGCAGGGGGATGTAGCACCAGTCCAGCCCCAGGGCGGCGAAGGCTGCGTTGTGCATCTGCGGCGAGACACTGTGGGCCACGGGCCAGCCCAGGAGGCCCACCACCTTCGTTGTCCCCTGGATCTGCATGCTGCTACCTCCCTCCCTCCAGCAGGTCGGCCAGCACCTCCGGAAAGCCGGGGAAGGAATCGGCAGCGCGGTCAAACCCCTCCACCACCGTCTCGCCTTCGGCCACCAGGCCGGCCACGGCGAGGGCCAGGGCCAGGCGGTGGTCGCCGTGGCTTTCCACCCGCGCCCCGCGCAGGCGCGCCGGCCCCTCCACCACGAACCCGTCCGGCCGCTCTTCTATGCGGGCTCCCAGCCGCCGCAGTTCCTGGACCGTGGCGGCGATGCGGTCGCTCTCCTTGTGGCGCAGGTCGGCCGCGTCCCGCACCACCGTGGTCCCCTCGGCCTGGGTGGCGGCCACGGCCAGGATCGGGACCTCGTCTATGAGGGCGGGGATGGCCTCGCCGCCCACCTCCACGCCGCGGAGGGGGCTCCACCGCACGAGGAGGTCGCCCACTGGCTCGCCAGCGTTGGAGGCCCCGCCCTGGTGCACTTCCACGGAGGCCCCCATCTGGCGCAGGACGTGGAGCAGCCCCATGCGGGTGGGATTCAGCCCCACCCCCTGGAGGACGACCTCGCTCCCCGGCACGAGGCAGGCCGCCACCAAGAGGAAGGCCGCGGAAGAGAAGTCGCCGGGCACCACGAGGTCCAGGGGCGCCAGGGCCTCCACAGGACCCTCCACCGCCACGGTAGTCCCATCTTCGCGCAGGGGCACGCCCGCGGCCTGGAGCAGCCGCTCGGTGTGGTCCCGGCTGGGGGCTGGGGAGTGCACCGTCGTCGTCCCTTCCGCCAGGAGGCCTGCCAGGAGGAGGCAGGACTTGACCTGCGCGCTGGCCACGGCGAGGTGGTGGGTGGTTCCCCGGAGCGCCGCTCCCTGGATGACCAGGGGTGGGAACTTCCCCCCTGCCCGTCCCGTGGCCTGCGCGCCCATGGCCCGCAGGGGCTCCACGATGCGCCCCATAGGGCGGCGGTGCAGTTGTGGGTCGCCGCGCAGGATGAAGAGGCCCTCCTGCCCGGCCAGGAGGCCGGCCAGGAGGCGCATGGTGGTGCCGGAACGGCAGCAGTCCAGGGCGTCGGCCGGCTCCTGGAGGCCCCGCAGCCCCACGCCGCGGATGCGCCACTCGCCAGGGCCCCCGTCCACCTGTGCCCCCAGGGCCTGGATGCAGGCCAACGTCGCCGCGCAGTCGCCCGCGGGGGAGGGGTTGGCCAGGCGGCTCTCCCCTGTGGCCACGGCCCCCAGGATGAGGCCGCGGTGGGTGATGGATTTGTCCGCCGGGACGCGGGCCGCGCCCCGCAATCCTCTCTAGGCCTGAGAGATGGTCAGCGACGAAGTCATCCCTTCCACTCCTTTCGGGCCGCTTGGGCCGCGGCCAGCACCTCGCGCAGCCTCTCCTCGTCGCCCTGCTCCAGGAGGGTGGCGATCCGCTCCAGTTCCGCCACCGCACCGGCCAGCAGGGCGCGCAGGGGAGCCTGGTTGGTGAGGAGGATGTCCAGCATCATGGTCACGTCGCTCGCGGCCAGGCGGGAGGTATCCCGAAAGCCGCTGGCCGCCAGGTCCCAGACCTCCGCGTCTTCCTGGCCGGCGCGGGCCACGAGCCGCGTCAGGACCACGGCCAGGACGTACGGGAGGTGGCGCACGGCGGCCACCAGGCGGTCGTGGCGGTCGGGGGACATCTCCACCGGCCACGCCCCCACGGCCCGCGCCAGTTCGCGCGCCAGCGCCAGGCCCTCCGCGCTGGTGCGCTC
>DAOTYM010000229.1:0-5186 GCA_034434775.1 Anaerolineae bacterium
GGTCGTCCCGCTGGGCCCTTCCGTGCCCGTCTCCGTGACGAACCAGATGCGGCCGCCGTGGGCCTCCACCACGTGGCGGGCGAGGGTCAGGCCCAGGCCCGTGCCCCGGTCGCCCTTGGTGCTCACGAAGGGCTGGAAGAGCCTCCCCTGGACCTCCTCTGGGATGCCCGGTCCGTCGTCGGCGACCTCCACACGGACGGTGCCTTGCTGGGGCGAGGAAGTCCGCACGCGCAGCACGCCCTCGCCGAAGGCCTGGGCCATGGCCTGTTCCGCGTTCAGGAGGAGGCTCATGAAGGCCAAGCCCAGGGGCCCGGGCAGCCCCTCCACGGGGGGCAGGTTGGGGTCCAG
Source organism: Anaerolineae bacterium (assembly GCA_034434775.1). Lineage (GTDB taxonomy): Bacteria > Chloroflexota > Anaerolineae > DTPP01 > DTPP01 > DAOTYM01. The sequence goes on from DAOTYM010000229.1 coordinate 349, forward strand.
GTCCAGGCGGACCTCAATGTTTCCGCTGCGCAGGGAATGGCTCCGCAGGGCCAGGGCGTTCTGGAGGAGGGCGTTGAGGTCCACGGGCACGCGCCGGGCGGGGAGGTCTCGGGCGAACTCCCGGAACCGGCGCAGGAGGTGCAGGGCGTCCTCAATCCCTTCCTGCACGCGCAGGAGGTCCTGCTGCACCTCTGGGGGGAGGTCCTGCTCCAGGAGGACCTGGGCGAACCCCCGCGCCGCGGCCAGGGGCGTGTTCAGGTCGTGCAGGAGGTCCACCACCAGGGTCCCCAGGATGGCGAGGGCCTCCGCCCGCAGGAGGCGCGGACGCGGGGCCTGGAACCCTTCCTCCTCCTCGGCGGGGAGCCTGCCAGCCGCATCCGCAACGTCCGACATCCCAACTCCCCCTCTCCGCTGGAGCGAGCGCGGCTTTCCGTCACACCGCGAAGCGGAAGTGGATGACGTCGCCATCCTGGACCACGTAGTCGCGGCCTTCCAGGCGCAGGAGCCCCTGTTCCCGCGCCGCGGCGAAGGAGCCCACGCGCACGAGGTCCTTCCAGGAGATGACCTCGGCCCGGATGAAGCCGCGCTGCATGTCGGTGTGGACCTTGCCCGCGGCCTCCCAGGCGGTGGTGCCGCGGGGGATGGGCCAAGCCCGCACCGCGCTGCGCCCGGTGGCGGTGATGAAGGTGATGAGGTCCAGCAGGCGGAAACTGGCCCAGACCAGGCGTTCCAGCCCTGAGCGGTCCAGGCCCAGTTCCTGGCGGTAGGCTTGCGCCTCTTCCTCCGGCCAGTCGGCGAGGTCGGCCTCCACCTGCGCGCTGAGGACGATGGCGGGAACGCCCTCCCTCTCGGCGCGGGCCAGGGCCTCCCGGGCCAGGGGGCCGCCGTCGGGCAGGTCCTCCTCGCCCACGTTGACCACGTAGAGGCGCGGCTTGAGGCTCAGGAGGTTCAGGGGGGCGAGGAAGTCCTGCTCCTTGGGGGCCAGGGAGGCCAGCGCCTGCCGCTGCCCGCGGTTGAGGGCCTCGCGGGCCCGCTCCAGGAGGGCGATCTCCTCGGCGAAATCCTTCGGCCGGGCCTTGGCCTGGCCGCGAACCTTCTCCAGCCGGCGGTCCAGGGCCTCCACGTCCGCGAGCATCAGTTCCAGGTCCAGGGTGTCCAGGTCCAGGAGGGGGTTGATCTCCGGGAAGACGTGGGCCACGTCGGGGCTGCGGAAGGCCCGCAGGACGATGACGATGGCATCGGTGTTGCGGATGTGGCCGAGGAACTGGTTGCCGAGGCCCTCGCCCTTGTGCGCGCCCTTGACCAGGCCAGCGATGTCCACGAACTCCACGGTGGCTGGGATGGTCTTCTCCGGCTGGACCAGGGCAGCCACCTGCTCCAGGCGCTCGTCGGGGATGCTGGCCACGCCTACGTTGGGGTCAATGGTGGTGAAGGGGTAGGCGGCCGTGGCCGCGTGCCCCTTGGTCAGCGCATTGAAGAGCGTGGACTTGCCAGCGTTGGGCAAGCCTACAATGCCGATCTGCAGGCTCATCGGAATGCCAACCTTTCACCGCGCCTCTAGCGCCAGGCCCGGGTCAGGCGCTCCTCTTCTGGTTCGCCGGGGCCGACCCGCCCGCCAGCCCTGGGCAGGGCCACGTAGAAGGTGCTCCCCTCCCCGGGCACGCTTTCCACCCAGGCGCGGCCTCCGTGGGCCTCGGCCACCGCTCTCACCACGGCCAGGCCCAGCCCGTTGCCAGGGATGCCGGCAGCGATGGCCTCACGGCCGCGGTAGAAGCGCTCAAACACGCGCGGCTGCTCGTCCGGGGGGATGCCCATGCCGGTATCGCGCACGTAGACCGTCACCTGCTCGTCGTCGGCGGAGAGGCCCAGCACCACCTGGCCGCCAGAGGGGGTGAAGCGGATGGCGTTGTCCAGGAGGTGCCGGAGGGCCAGCCGCACCAGGTCCTCATCGGCCAGGAGGAGGGGCGGCTGGGCGCCGATCTCCAGGTGGACTCGGACGTGCTTCCCCTTGGCCAGCGCGCGGTGCTCCTCGGCCACCTGCGAGAGGAGCACGGCCAGTTGACAGGGGGCCAGGTGCAGGTCCCGCGCCCCTTCCACCTGGGCCAGTTCCACGATCCCCCCGATGAGGGCCGAGAGGCCATCCAACTGCTCCGTGCAGGTCTGGAGGAGTTCCTTCTGCTTGGCTGTCAGTTCGGAGAACATGGGGATGACGGTGAGCAGGCTGCGCACCCTCTGCAGGGGGGTCTTGAGATCGTGGGAGAAGGCGGTGATGAAATCCCGCTTCAGCGCGTCCAGGGCCTTCAGGTCGCTCATGTCCCGCGCCACCAGGACCCAGCCGGCCGGCCGCCCGCCCTCCGCACCAAAGGGCACGGCTCGGAAGGCGAAGGTCCGCTGGCCGCGCACCGTCGCCTCGGCGGATAGGGGGGCCTGGGCCGTCAGGATGCGGCCCACGAGCCTGGCCAGGTCCTCGCCGGCCAGGGCGGGGGTCACGGGCTTCCCTCGCCAACGGGCCAGGTCAAAGGCGAAGGCCCGTTCGGCAGCCCTGTTGGCCGAGAGGACCTGCCCCTCGGCCGAGAGCAGCAGGGCTGGGTCGTAGGAGGCTTCCAGGAGGGTGTGGAGCTCCTGCTCGGCCTGCCCCCACCGCGTCCGCGCCTCGGCGTATCCGAGGAGCAGCGCTGCCTGCCGGGCCAGGGCGAGGAGCAGCCCCCGGTCCATCTGGGAGAAGTTCTGGGGAGCGGGGTACTGGACGTAGAGCATCCCCAGGAAGGTGCCGTTGAGGGCCAGGGGGAGGGCTGCCAGAGCCTGCACGCCCAGCGCGAGGGGCTCGGCGAAGCGGTCCACCAGGGGGGCCTGGAGCAGCCGTTCGTGGAACAGGGCCGTGCGCTGGAGCGCCAGGTCGCCGGCCAGGTCCTTGATCCAGGGGTCGCTGGGCACCGCGGCCCCGGCCTCCTGTTCCCGCACCAGGGACGAAGCCTCGGGATGCCCGCCCCAGATGACCACGGCCGACGCGTTGGCCTCGCTGCTGCGGAGGAGGCCCCGCAGGAGCCGCACCAGGTGGACTTGGACCTGGTCGTGCTCCAGGGAGCCTTCGGCCAGGTCCGCCAGGAGGGCGATCTGCTGGCCGCGGGCCTGGAGGGCGCGCCGCATCTCCTCAATGGCCAGGGCAAGCCTCCCCACCTCATCTGGGGAGGCGACCTGGACCGGGGTGCTCCAGTGGCCGCGGGCGATGCGCCCGGCCACCTGGACCAACTTCTCCAGCGGGCGCAGGGCCGAGGCCGTCAGGCCCGAACAGGCGGCCGCCGCGCCCACGGCAGAAAGGGCCAGCGCGGCGAGGAGCGGCCACAGGATGCGCAGGGCAGAGGCCGCGAACGCCTGGGCCGGCAAGAGGAAGCCCAACGAGGCCCCACACCCTTCCACGGGGACGGTGAAGCCGACGTGCCCCGTCGGGGTGAAGAAGCGGGCCGTCCGGCCTCCGGCGGGCGCCGCGGTGTCCACATCCTGCAGGCCTCCAGGGGAGGGGATGGCGCTCCCTCGGGGCCCGAAGAACCAGGCCTGCGAGAGGGGAGCGCCCTGGGGCTGGAGGAAGTAGAGGCCCGCCGGGGAGGGGCCTCCCACCTCGGCCAGCAGGGCGGCGATCCGCTCCTGGGCCGGGATGGCGCCGACCAGGTACCCGCGCGGAGTCCCTTCTGCGTCCAGGAGCGGGGCCTGGACGAGCACTTCTCCCGTCGGAGTCCACGCCCAGCCGTTGGGGTCCTGGGCCAGCCGCAGGAGCAGCGCCAGGTCCAGGGGGGCCGGCGGTTCCGGTTGCGCCGAGACCACCTCGCCGGCGGGGTCCAGGACCCACAGGGCGGAGAAGAGGCCCCGTGCGTCCAGCGTCGCCGCCGCCGGCAGGCGGCCAGGGGAGGCGGAGACCTGGGCGGCCATCTGGCTGAGGGCGCTCTCGGCAGCGCGGCGGGTCCACTCCATCTCGTTGCGGAGGGCGTGCGCTGTGGAGGGGAGCGCGGCCTCCACCTGGTGGGCGATGGCCCGTGCCGCCGTGAAGTTGGCGGCGAAGGCTCCCACCAGGGCCACGAGCAGGAGGGCGGGGATGAAGGCTGCCATCAGCCGGCCAGCCAGCGACCGCTGGTGGAGCGCCACCCGTGCCGGCCTCTGGGCCGGGCAGCCGGCAGGGTGCAGGAGGTACAGGGCCTCGCCCATGGCCCCGGCCGCCAAGGCTGGCCCGAACAGGGCCAGGAGGAGCCAGGCCCCTGCGCCGGCCGGTGCCCAGAGGACAGGGGCGGTCAGGGAACGCCAGAAGGGCACCGGCCACAGGAGGGAGGCGGCGAGGGCGGCGAAGGCGGGCCGCCTCAGGAGGGCGGAGGCCCGGCCGGCCAGGTCCTGCCGCAGGAGGTGGGCCAGGACCATCCCGGCCAGGGACGCCGCCAGCACGGAGACGAGGCTGTGGTCGGTCTGACCGGCGGTGACGAAGCCCGCGGCGGCCGCGGCCAGCCCCGCTGGCAGCACCCCGCCGAACCAGGCCGCCAGGACCGCGGGCACGAGGCCCAGGAGGGGCACCCTGGGCCCCAGCACCCAGCGCAGGGCGGGCACGGTGGCGTCCAGCCAGGCGCTTCCGGCCAGGACGCCCCCTCCAGCGGCCGCAGCCAGGCCCACCAGCCACGGCACCACGCCCGGGCGATCCCGCCGGGACCCCCCGAAGGCGGCCAGGGCCAGGAACAGCGCCAGGAGCAGGCTGAGCGCGAGGCCAGCCGGGTCGCGCGGGGCAACCAGGTACGGGATGGCCCAGTCCAAGGAGAACCGGAGTTCCATGCATCCCCCTCGCCGAGCAGCAAAGCAGCCCA
>DAOTYM010000230.1:0-1620 GCA_034434775.1 Anaerolineae bacterium
TGGTCTGGACGGGGGTGGGGCGAGGGGGTGGGGTCGGCGTCACAAGGGGACCGCCCGCACAGCCAGCGAGGAAGAGGGCCATCAGCAGGACGGCGAACCTGCGCATGGGGGTTCCCCCTCCTCCGGCCCTGGCGGGACTTTGTCCAGCACCAGGACCGGCACGCGCACCCACTTCCCGGACCCCTCCAAGAGGGTGGCCCGGAAGCCGAGGCCCCTCGCCACCTCCTCCCAGCGGGCCAGGGCCTGGCCCGGGGGCCGGCCGAAGAGGAGCCTCACGAGGCGCGCCAGGAGCGGATGCCGGTACTCCACGGAGGCTCCCACCACCACCCAACGCCCTCCGCCAGGCGATGGCCGCAGGAGGCGCGCCACTTCCCGCCAGGTGGCCAGGTCCGCGATGTACTCCGAGGGGAAGGTCGCCACCACCGTGTCAAAGGAGCCATCGGGGAAGGGCATCGCCTGGGCCACAGCCTGCACCCGGGGGGTGGAAAGGCCTTCCCGGGCGAGTTTCCGCGCTGCGATCCGGTGCATCGCCGCCGAGGGGTCCAACCCCACCACCTCCAAGCCACGGCAGGCCATCTCCAGGAGGAGGTCGCCGGTGCCGAACCCCAGTTCCAGCACCCGCCCCTGGACGTGGTCCAGGGCCTGCCGCCGCCACCGGGACCAGCGGCCCAGGCTCACCAGCCAACTGACGGCGTCGTAGGCCCACGCCAACCGGCCGTACAGTTGGGCCGCGGCCCACAGGTAGAGGCGCACCCTCCACGGGAGGCGATGGGTGCCAGGGACCACGGGTCGGGACCTCACAGGGCTCGTGGCGGCACGGGGGATGGGGTTTGAACGTCGGGCCTTGGCGACCCCGAGCCTCAGACCTCCGGCTCTACAGGTTCGGCCTCCGGGCCACCCGGGGCAACCTCATCCGGCAAGGGAGAAGACTGTGCTGGGGAAGGTTCCGGGTTCGCACCGACGGCAGCGGCGACCCCAGCCCCGGCCGGCACGGCCTCTGGGACTTTGGCCTTCCATGTCTCCGGCGGAGGTGGCCCCACAGGGCTCGCGCAGTAGGGGCAGATGGTCCACTTGGGGTGGAGCAGGCGTCCGCAGTGCTGGCACCGCACCTTCAGTTGCGTGCGGCAGGCGGGGCAGACCATGAAGTCCGGCTCCACCTTGCGCTGGCAGCCGGGGCAGACCAGCCGTTCCTCAATATCCTGCAGAAGGGCCTCTTCCTCAAGGGCCCGCTCGTACTGTTCCGCCAGGGTCTCCCGGGGGCGGAGGATGAGGTAGAGCAGCAGGCCGGGCAGGCTGAAGAAGAGGACCAGGGCTGCCGCCAGGATGTGCGCGAAAGCGTCCCGGGAACGGGAGCGGATATCCCGGAAGGTCCAGATCACCAGGCTGATGTGGAAGGCGGCCAGGAACCCTCCCAGCAGGGCCAGGAAGACCTGGAGCACCACCATCAGCGTATTGATGAGGTCGGTAGGCATCGGCCAGTCTCCTCAGTGGTTCAGGTGCACGGGGCCCATTATACCAGGTTGCTGCCGATTTGTCACATCGGCCCTGCCTGTGGCCGGGGCGTTCCAGGGGTGACCCTTCCTGCGCACCTGGTCGCGAGGTGGGCCTGCTCTGTTGTGA
>DAOTYM010000231.1:0-4644 GCA_034434775.1 Anaerolineae bacterium
GGAGGTCGTCCACGTTGCGCGGGTCGTGGTCGTCCCAAGCGCCGTAGGCTTCCACCAGTGGGTAGCCATCGGCGACGCCCGGCGGCATCACCCCGCCCTTCTCAAACTTGCTGTCAAACCACCAGAAGGAGTTGGCCACCGCGGCCGCGGCGTCAAAGGTCCACTGGCCCGTGCGCGGGTTGCGCCAGGTATCCTGCCGTTGGTCAAAGTCCGGCACGCCGTGCAGCGCGTAGTCGGGCCAGCCACCCGCCTTCCAGAAGAGGGTCCCGCACAGGTTGGCCGGAGGTGTGGGGGGCACCGGAGGCATCGGCGTGGGCGTCACGGGGATGTCCTCCGTCGGACGCACCACCACCGCCGCTTCCACCCCCACCCGGATGGCCCTGCCGGTGGGGAAGCCGCGGTAGGGCTCCAGGAAGGCCGGGAAGTTCAGCCCCACGAAGTTGCTGATGGCCTCGTAGGCCGTGGGATACCCTTCGGGCGCCCACTGGCTGTAGGGGAGCGTGGACCGGGTCACCGTGTAGATGTCGTGGGAGACGATGTAGGCCCAGTTGTGCAGGGTCCAGGTGACCGGGTCCGTGTGCCAGGGCTGGTGCCCGCCGGGGGCAACGCGGCCCAGCGCGCCAGCCTCTGCCGCGTCCCAGTAGGGGTCGCTGAAGGCGACATAGCCGTGCACCGCATCCACCCCGGGCACCGTCACGTAGTGGCCGCCCAGCCGCCTGGGCCCGGCCTCGCCCACCTCCCAGAAGCCCAGCAGGAGGATGACGTCGTGGCTCTTGAGCACCTCGTCCGCGATCCAGGCGAAGGACGGCCGCACCACCGTGGTGATCTCGTAGTGCGCAGCCACGTCCTTCCGCTCCATGTAGGAGCGCAGGCCCGAGACCACGTCGCTCAGGGTCGTGCCGTGCTTCAGGAGCGTCGTGCGGTGCCCGTCGGTGTCCATGTGCCAGGCCAGGTCTTCCACCAAGGGCGGCACGTTCTGCGGGTCGTGGTCGTCCCACGGGCCGTACGCCGTCACCAGGCCGTAGCCGTCCCGCACGGAGGGCGGCGAGAAGGCGGATGCATCAAACTTGCTGTCAAACCACCAGAGGGAGTTGGCCACAGCCACGGGCCCGTCGTAGGTCCACTGCAGGGTCTCCGGATGCCACCAGCCGTCCTGGTGCTGGTCAAAGTCGGGGATGCCGTTGGGCGCGTAGTCGCGGTCGCCATCGGCCTTCCAGAACATGGCTGGCGCAGGCGGGCAGACCTCCGGCCCCAGGACCTCCACGATGGCCGGCGGCGACTGCCGCGTCCCTTCCGAGTAGGTCAGGTTCGCCACGTTGACGATGGGGATGCCCGGCACGGCGGTCTCGTTCACCCGGGTGAGGATGGTGATGACCACCTCCTCTGCGCCGTTGGGCGCCAGGTCCCCGATGGCCACGGTGACCAGGTTCCCTTCCACCTGGACCGTGCCCTTGGTGGTACGGACCTCCAGCACGTCCAAGTAGGAGGGCACGGCATCTTGGATCACCACGTCCGTCGCCGTGGAGCCCCCGCGGTTTGTCACGGTGATGACGAAGGTCACCAGGTCACCGACATGCCCGTAAGGCGGCTCCGCCACCTTGCCGATGGCCGGGTCCGCGGCGGAGATGGTGGGGCTCGGCGTAGGCGTGGGAGTGGCCGTGGGCGTGGCGGTCGGCGTGGCCGTGGGCGTGGGGCTGGGCGTCCGAGTAAAGGTAGGCGTGCGGGTAGGCGTCGGCGTGGGCGTCCGGGTGGGCCTGGGCGGGCGGGTCGGCGTGGCCGTGGGCGTCGCCGTCGCAAGGGGCGGCAGGAGGTCCGTTGTCTCCACGTCCTGGTACGGCGACGTCTCATCGGAGTCCACCCACACTACGTTGGTGATGACGTCTGGCACCGTCTCCTTGAAGGTGTGCACCCACATCCCGATCTCCCGCGTCTCCCACGCCGGGATGAGGTCGTAGGTCCAGGTGACGATGTGGGAGACGGGATCGTACGTGCCTTCGGGGTACGACTGGACGTACGCCACTTCCGAGGGGAGTTCGTCCGTCACCACCACGTGGTGGACGTCCATGCCCGTGGCGTTGCTGATGGTGATGGTGTAGCGCAGGTTCCACCCCTTGTACAAGGGGTCGCGGTGGTCGTCCTTGAAGACCATCAGCAGGGGCCGCAGGCCGTAGTCGTGGGTGTCGTCAAAGGGCGCGCCCGGCGTGAGCACCGAGGTGAAGGTGTCCGGCGTGGTGAGTTCCGCCCCGCCAGGCACCGTGCCCAGGTCAATGCTCGTGGTGTAGGTCTCGTTGAGCAAGAGGTTGGTGAAGGTGTAGTAGCCGTTGGCGTCCGTCCAGGTCTCGGTGACCAGGCCGCTTGCGCTCACCAGGACGATGCGCACCCCACCCTGGCCGGGTTCGCCCGGGTCCCACACGCCGTCGCGGTCGTAGTCTATCCACACCAGGTCGCCGATGCCGCCCGGCCCGTAGACGCCGTAGTCGTGGCTCAGGTCCACCGGGTTGGTGGTGGTCAGGAAGGTGCTGAAGGACCCCGGCGTGGAGAGCATGGACCCCGGCGGCGCCGTCCCCAGGTCCACCGAAGTGGTGTAGGTGTTCCCCAGCGGCAGGTTGGTGAAGGTGTAGTGGCCGGTGGGGTCGGTCACCGCCGTGCGCACCTGGCTGTCGTAGGTGAGGGTCACCACCACGCCTGCAAGCGGCGGCTCCCACGGGTCCTGGACCCCATCGCGGTTCTGGTCAAACCAGACGTAGTTCCCCACCGTGCCGAAGCGCAGCGGCGTCTCCGCCTGGGCTTCGTTGTTCGTGAGGTCGTGCTCGGGCGTCTCCGTGGCGATGGTCGCCCGGTTCACCAGGGTCACGTCGGCCCAGAGGGAGGTGGTGATCTCCGACGTGACGGTGAAGACGATGGTCCCGCCGCTTCCGGCCGGCAGGTCTGCCGTGTACCAGACAAGCCGCGCCCCGTCCACCGTGGGGCCGGAGAGGCTAGGCGGCTGCGAGACCACCCCGCCCCACGCCACGCCGGCCGGCAGCACGTCCGTCAGGTAGACCTCGTGGGCCACGGTGGGCCCGTTGTTGACGTAGACCAAGGTGTAGGTGAGCACGTCGCCCGGCACCACCGGCGTCAGCGGCTCCACCCGCTTCTCCAGGGCCAGGTCCGTCCCCAGGAAGCCGAAGTCCAGGTCCCAGTCCGTGGGCTGGGCGGCCGTGAGGGTCGTCTGGTGCGAAGTACCCGTCGTGCTCACGTACGGCACCCCGTCCCGCACGTAGGGGCTCACCGTGACGGTGTAGAGGTGGCCGAAGGGCAGGTTGGTGAAGGTGTAGTAGCCGGACGAGGTGACCAACGTCTCCACATGGCTGTCCCAGGTGAGGGTCACCACCATCGGCTCCAGGATGAGATGGTCCACCCCTGGCTCAAAGACGCCGCCGTTTCCGTTCACGTCAAAGAAGATCTCGTTCCCCAGGGAGCCGAACTGGTAGGGCGTGTGGGCCTCGTCGGCGTTGTTCCCTGGCGTGAGGTCGTCCGGCGCGGTGATCTCCACCGTGTTGGTCAGCACCGTGTTGAGCCAGAGGGTGGTCGTCGCGTCCACCGTGGCCCGGATGACGGCATAACCGCTCGCCCCCGCCCCCAGCGTGGGGGTGTACCAGGCAACGGTGCGGCCGTCCACCGTGGGGCCGCTGGGCCACGCTGGCACCATCTCCACCTGCCCGGCGAAACTGGTCCCTGCCGGCAGGAGGTCGGTCAGCGTCACCTGGGTGGCCGCCACGATGCCCGTGTTGGTGTAGCGCAAGGTGTAGGTGATGGAATCCCCCTGCCGCACGGGCCCGGCCGGCTCCGCCACCTTGCTCACCGCCAGGTCCGGATAGCCGGTCGTCACCTGCGCCGTATCCTCTTCCAGGTAGCGCGTGTTGGAGGGCGAGCCAGTCCCATCCCGCTCGCCGGCAACCACGCCGGGCATGGAACTGGCCCAGGCGTAGGCCCAGTCCGTCAGGGTCTCCCCCGCGCCCACGTCGGCATCCACTGTCGCCCGGAAGGTGTAGGCGTAACTCGTCCCGGGGTCCAGGCGCGCCAGGCGGGCATCCTCGGCCTCGGTCCAGCGCAGGTGGGTCGGGCCGGAGCCGCTCACCTGGGGCGCAGGCGTGCCCCCTACCGCGCCGGCAAAGGTCAGGCCCGCCGGCAGCACGTCGCTCACCACCACGTTGAAGGCCGGGCTGTGGGCCGTGGCCGCGTTGCCAAAGGTGATGGTGAAGGTCACCACGTCCCCCACGCCCACGGGCGAGCGCGGCACCTCCACCGCCTTGGCCACCTGGATGTCCGGCTCCACCACCAGCACCGTGGCCGCAGCGTCCAGGTGGGCTGCCGTCCCGGGCTTGCCGTCCTCCCGGTTCCAGGTGAGGCCCGTGCGGTTGGTCAAGAGCGTGCCGTCGGCCACCGCGGGATGGTCCTGCACCTGCGCCCGGAAGGTGACGGCGTAGGTCGCCGCCTGGTCCGTCGCGTTCACCACGTCGCCCAGGAGCCACGTCAACTGCTGGCCCACCACCAGGTCAGGAGGCGGCGAGGCGCTCCCCACCTGGTAGGCTAGGTACGTGGGCAGCGTGTCCGTCAGCACGGCATCGTAGAGGGTCGTGCCGGCCGGCACCGTGTACCACA
>DAOTYM010000232.1:0-1718 GCA_034434775.1 Anaerolineae bacterium
ATCCCCGCCCCTGTAACGACAAGGCCTCCGCGTACCAGCACATCAAACGGCTCAGCCATAGCGACATCTCCTTTCCGCTTGCGCGTGCTCCTTGGGTGCTGCCCCGACGCCCCCTCCCCGCTCCCGCCCCTGCAGCGACGCCCCTCTCCGAGCGCGGACGGGGGCCAGGGAACGGGAGAGCCCGATCAAAATATACCAGCACTCTCCCTCTTGGACAAGAGGGGGCCAGGCTCCGACCGCCCCAACCAGCCGCGCGCCTACTTGATCTCCTTGGCTGGCGGCCGGGCGAACCGGGCCACCTTGCTGTGCCGCAGGCCCAGGTCCACGAAGGCCTCCGCCAACTTGAAGGCCACGGAGGTCGGGTCCAGCACCACCACGCCCAGTTCGCGCTCAATGTCCTCGGCGTACCCGGCCAGGCCGGCGCACCCGAGGATGATCACCTCGGCCCCATCCTCCTCCACCGCCTTGCGGGCCAGTTCCAGGATGCGGGCCTTGGCCTTCTCCGGGTGCGCGTCCATCTCCAGGACCGGCATGTTCATCACCAGGGTGGAGGCGTAGGCGCTCTCCACCCCGCGCAGGCGCACGTGGAGGTCCCGCGTGGGGACCCGGCTGCGGAAGGCCGTGGTGATGGAGAACTTGTGCCCCAGCATGGCCGCCACGTGCATGGAGGCTTCTTCAATGCCGATGACGGGGATGTCGGAGAGTTCCTTGGCCGCGTCCAGGGCCGGGTCGGAGAAACAGGCGATGACGATGGCGTCGTACCCCTCCTCGTTGGCCCGGCGCACCAGTTCCAGCGTGGGCGGCCCAGCCAGGGCCTCGTCGTAGGCGGACTCAATGGAGACCGGGCCGTGGGCAGGGTTGACCACGGTGATCTCCGTGTCCGGTCGCTTGATGGCCTCCAGCGTGCGGCGGATGTGCTCCGTCACGCTCTCCGACGTGTTGGGATTGATGACGAAGATGCGCATCACTTCACCTCCTGCACCAAAAGCCATTCCCGGCCCTTGCGGAAGGCCCGCAAGTTCAGGTCCACATACCGCTCCGGGACCCGTTCCCGGACCACCCCCTCCCAGACACCCGGCTCTACCTGCAGCAGGGCCGACAGCGCGCCCAGGAGGACGATGTTGAGGACGCGCGTGTTGCCCAGTTCCCGGGCGATCTCAAGGCCCGGGATGCGGTAGACGTAGGGCGTGGTGGCCTGGAGAGCCTTCTCCACCGTCTCGGGGGCGGGGTACGTGGCGAACCCGCTGCTCACCGTGACCGGGTGGATCTCCTGCAGGTTCACCAGGACCTTGCCATCCGGCTTGGCCTGGTTCAGCCACCGCAGGCACTCCAGGACCTCAAAGGCGATGAGGTAGTCCACGCGGCCCTCGGGCACGATGGGGGAGTGGACCCGCTCCCCCCAGCGGACGTGCCCCACCACCGCGCCTCCGCGCACCGCGAGCCCCAGGATGTCCGACTTCTTCACATCGTACCCCGCTGCCAAACCGACTGCAGCCAGGATGTCGCTGGCCAGGACGGTCCCCTGGCCGCCCACACCCGTGATCAAGAAGTTCACCGTCTCCACGGCGTCACGCCTCCTTCTGGTCTGCAGGATGGATGGCCCCGGTCGGGCAAACCTGGGCGCACAGGTCGCACCCCACACAGAGCACCGGGTCAATCTCGGCCTTGTGCTTGCCCGTCTTGGCGTGGACCTCCTTGGATTGGATGATGGCCGGGCA
>DAOTYM010000233.1:0-12361 GCA_034434775.1 Anaerolineae bacterium
GTCCGCCTGGGCCCCCCCTCGGCCTTCTACCGCACCTTGATGGAGAAACTCCGGTGGACCGTGTAGGCGCTCCCGAAGGCCCGCAGGAAGGAGAGGTCCTCTACTGCGTGAACCACCCCACGCGGGAGACCCTCCTGCGGTGCAACAAGTGCGGCCGCCCCATCTGCCTGGACTGCGCCGTCCAGACCCCCGTGGGGTACCGCTGCAGGGACTGCGTGCGCCAGCAGCAGGCTGGCTTCTACAACATCCGCGCCTGGGACTACGTGGCCGCGGCAGCGCTCTCGCCGGCCCTGGGGTTCGTCGGCGCGCTCCTGACGGGCACAGTGGGCTGGCTGACCCTCTTCCTGGCCCCCGTGGCCGGCGGCTTCATCGCCGAGGCCGTGCGGTGGGCTGCGGGGCGACGCCGCGGGCGGTACCTGTGGCTCGTCTGCAGCGCGGGCATCGCCTTGGGCACGGGGGTGGCCGCCCTGCTCTTCGCCCGCACCCTCTGGGCCCTCCTCTGGCTGGGGGCCTTCGCCGCCCTGGGGATCGGCACCGTCTACGCGCGGCTCCGGTGAGGTACGGCGGGAGGACATGCTGAGCGAACTGTTCGTCAAGGACTTCGCCATCATAGACGAACTGCACCTGCGGTTTGCCCCGGGCCTGAACGTCCTGACCGGGGAAACCGGCGCGGGCAAGTCCATTATCATAGATGCCGTGAGCCTGCTCCTGGGGGCGCGGGCCAGCCATGAGGTCATCCGGGCAGGGTGTGAGGAAGCGCGTGTGGAGGGCATCTTCCTCCTGGACCCCCGTCGCACGGAGGTCCTGGAGCCGTGGCTGCGGGAGCAGGGACTGGAGGGCGAGCCGGGGACGCTGATCCTGGCCCGGGAGGTGCGGCGCAACGGCCGCCACCTCTGCCGGGTCAACGGCCGGGCCGTGAGCCTCCAGGTCCTGGCCTGGCTGGGGGAGCACCTGGTGGACATCCACGGCCAGGGAGGGCACCTCTCGCTCCTGCGGGTGCGGGAGCACCTGAACTTCCTGGACCGCTACGGCGGCCTCCTCTCCCTGCGCCAGGAGGTGGCGGACCTGGTGGGCCGCCTGCGCCAGGTGCGGTCCGAACTCCAGGCCCTGCGCCAGGACGAGCGGGAACTGGCCCGGCGCGTAGACCTCCTGGAATACCAGATCGGCGAGATTGAGGCCGCCCGCCTGCAGCCGGGGGAGGAGGAAGAGCTCCTCGCCGAGCGCAACCGTCTGGCCCACGCCGAGGAACTGATGGAACTGGCCGATGAGGCGCTGACCTTGCTGGAGGAGGGGAGCGGCGAGGCCCCCTCGGTGCGGGATGGCCTGGAACTCGCCCTGCGGGCCCTGCGGGGCCTGGTGCGCCTGGACCGGAGCCTGGAGGCCACCGTCCGGGGCCTGGAGGACCTTTCCTACACCCTCGCGGAGGCCATCCGCGAGGTCCGCACCTACCGCGAGGGGGTGGAGTTTGACCCCCGGCGCCAGCGCCAGGTGGAGGAGCGCCTGGGCCTGATCCACAGCCTCAAGCGCAAGTACGGCGATTCCGTAGAGGAAATCCTGGCCTACGCGGATGCGGCGCGGCGAGAACTGCGGGGGATCACCCACCGCGGGGAGCGGCTGGAGGAACTGGAGGCCGAGGAGGAACGCCTCCTGCGCGAGATCGGCGAGAAGGCAGCCCGCCTCTCCCGGGCTCGCCAGGAGGCGGCCGGCCGCCTGGCCGCGGAGGTGGAGCGGCACCTGGCCGACCTGAACATGGGGCGGGCCCGCTTCGCCGTGGAGGTGCGCCAGACCCCCGACCCCCAGGGGGCGTGGGTGGGTGAAGGGCGTTTCGCCTTTGACGCCACCGGCATAGACGAGGTGGAGTTCCTGGTGACGGCCAACCCGGGGGAGCCGTTGCGCCCCCTGGCCAAGGTCGCCTCCGGCGGCGAGACCTCGCGCCTCATGCTTGCCCTCAAGACGGTCCTCACCACGGCCGACGAGATCCCCTCCCTCATCTTTGACGAGATTGATGTGGGCGTCGGGGGGCGCACCGGTGGGGTGGTGGGGCAGAAGTTGTGGCGCCTGACGCTCCCTTCCCCCCAGATGCCCACCGGGCACCAGGTCCTCTGCGTGACCCACCTGCCCCAGATCGCGGCCTACGCCGACGCGCACTTCCGCGTGGCCAAGGCGGTGGCGGGAGGCCGCACCGTCACCCGCGTGGAGCGGCTGGAGGGAGGGGCCGTGGTGGACGAACTGGCGCAGATGCTGGGGACCGAGACCGAGGCCACCCGGGAGAGCGCCCAGGAACTGTGGGCCCAGTCGCAGGCCTTCAAGCGCCAGGTGCTCGGTTCGCTGCAGGCCTTGTCCCCTGCGCCGTGAGGGGCCGGAGGCCACGCGTCCAGCGTGGCGGGTGCGCTGGCCCACTTCGCCTTCCCTTTGACAATACCCGCCAGTTGTGTTAGACTTCCGGTGGGACGCCAACTGCATACCGCAGGCTGGATGAGCAGCGCGAGAGAGCACCGCGGGGTTCCTGTGCCCTGCGGTCGCCGAAGGGGCATCCTGGGGGTGCGCCACAGCCCCCAGGGAATCTCTCAGGCAAAAGGATCGCGCTGGGACAGCGCTCTGGAGAGTCGGCCTGGGGCCGCACCGAAGGGGTAAGCCTGGCCCTGTTGGCCGGGCAAACTCTCAGGTCCGAGGACAGAGGAGGGATGGCAGATGTCTACCGCGCCATCCCTCTTTCTTTCTGCTGCCCCGGTCCTCTCCGGCGGCTGCACAGCACCATCCCACGCGCAGGACGCGTGGGGCACACTCTGGGAGGGGAATGCGATGAAGCAAACTCGGCTGTACGAGCGACACGTGGCCCTCGGGGCCCGGATCGTGGACTTCGCAGGGTGGGCGCTCCCCGTGCAGTACCCCACCGGGCCCGTGCAGGAGCACCTCAACGTGAGGGAGAAGGCGGGCCTCTTTGACATTGACCACATGGGCCAGTTGGAAGTCCGTGGGCGCGATGCCCTGCCCTACCTCCAGCGCCTCGTCACCTGGGACGTGGCCCGCATGGCCCTGTACGAGGCCCACTACGCCCTGGTCTGCTACGACGACGGCGGCGTGGTGGACGACATCTTCATCTACCGCCTCCCCGACCGGTACTTCATCGCCATCAACGCTGCCAACAACGAGAAGGATACCCGGTGGTTCCAGGCCCACACCCACGGCTTTGACGTGGAGGTCCGCAACATCTCCGAAGAGACCTACATGCTCGCCCTCCAGGGCCCGAGGGCCGAGGCCATCCTGCAGAAACTGACCCCGGCGGACCTCTCCAAGGTGGCCTTCCACACCGCCGTGGAGACCGAGGTCGCGGGCGTGCCCACCCTGGTGGGGCGCACAGGGTACACTGGCGAGGATGGCTTTGAGCTCTTCTTCCCGGCTGAGCGCGCCCTCCACGTCTGGGACCGCCTCTTGGAGGCCGGGGAGCCGGAGGGGCTCCTGCCCATCGGGCTTGCGGCGCGGGATAGCCTGCGCTTTGAGGCCTGCATGCCCCTCTACGGGCAGGAGATCGGCCCCGACCTGGACCCCATCGGCGCGGGGCTGGGCTGGGCCGTCCGCTTTGACAAGGGCGACTTCATCGGCCGGGAGGCCCTCCTCAAGATCAAACTGGAAGGCCCGGCCTACAAACTGGTGGCCTTTGAGATGGTGGACCGGGGCGTGCCGCGCCACGAGTACGAGGTCCTCGTGGACGACGTGTCCGTGGGCGAGGTCACCACAGGCATGTATTCCCCGTCCACCGACCGGTACGTGGGGCTGGCCTACGTGCCGACGGAGCATAGCGCGCCTGGCACCGAGATCGGCATCCTCATCCGCGACAAGGTCAAGCGGGCCAAGGTGGTGGAAAAGCCCTTCTACACGCCGGCCTACCGCCGGTAAGGGTGGTTTCCCGATAGACTTTACATAAATAAAGCACGGAGGGAGGTGAACGATGAGCATCAAGGTGGATCCGACCTGTCGGTACACGGAGACGCACGAGTGGGTCCGCGTGGAGGGCGATGTGGCGTGGGCCGGCATCACCGACTACGCCCAGCAGCAACTGTCGGACATCGTCTACGTGGAACTGCCCGAGGTGGGGGCGTCCTTCGGGCAGAAAGAGGTCTTCGCCGTGGTGGAGTCGGTGAAGGCGGCTTCGGACTGCTACATGCCCATCGGTGGCGAAATCCTGGAGACCAACGGCGCGCTGGAAGACGCCCCGGAACTGGTGAACCAAGACCCCTACGGCAAGGGGTGGTTCATCAAGTTCCGGCCCACAGACCTGGGCGAACTGGATGCCCTGATGGACTCCGTCGCCTACGAGAAGTTCGCCCAGGAGGCTCTGGAGAAGGGAGGGCACTAGATGACCTACGTCCTGAACACCGAGCGCGAACGGCGGGAGATGCTCCGGCGCATCGGGGTGGAGAAGGTTGAAGACCTGTTCCAGGATGTCCCTGCCGAGCACCGCTTCCCGGACCTGGAACTCCCCCCGCCCGTGTCGGAGGTGGAAATCCTCCAGGAACTGCGCTTCCTGAGCGAGCAGAACGCAGACCTGGACCACTACCTCTGCTTCCTGGGGGCGGGGGCCTACCGGCACTACATCCCCAGCGTGGTGGACCACATCCTCAGCCGCTCCGAGTTCTACACGGCCTACACGCCCTACCAGCCGGAGATCAGCCAGGGGACGCTCCAGGCCATCTTTGAGTACCAGACCATGATCTGCGAACTGACTGGCATGGAGGTCTCCAACGCTTCCCACTACGACGGGGCCACGGCCATGGCCGAGGCCGTCATCATGGCCCTCAACGTCGCCCGGCTCAAGCGCAAGAAGGTGGTCCTGGCCCCCAGCATCCACCCGGAGTACCGGGAGGTGGTCCGCACCTACACCCAGGGGATGAACCTCACCATCGTCGGCGACGAGGACCCCCGAGGGGACCTGGCTGCCCTGAAGGGCCTGGTGGACGGGGAGACCGCGTGCCTCATCGTGCAGGTCCCGGACTTCTTCGGGCGCATCCCCAGCCTCGCCGTGCTGCGGGAACTGGCCGATGCCGTGCACGGGGCCGGGGGGCTGTTCGTCGTCAGCGTGGACCCCATCTCCCTGGGGCTCCTCACGCCGCCGGGCGAGTACGGCGCGGATATCGTCACTGGCGAGGGCCAGGCCCTGGGCGCGCCCCTGAACTTCGGCGGGCCGTACTTGGGCTTCTTCGCCTGCCGGGAGGAGTACGTCCGCAGGATGGCCGGCCGCCTGGTGGGCCAGACGGTGGATGCCGAAGGCCGGCGGGGGTTCGTGCTGACCCTCTCCACCCGGGAGCAGCACATCCGCCGGGAGAAGGCCACTTCCAACATCTGCACCAACCAGGGGCTGGTGGCCCTGGGCGCGGCCGTCTACCTGGCGACCCTGGGCAAGCACGGCCTGCGCCGCGTGGCGGAACTCTGCTACCACCGCGCCCACTACGCCGCCCAGAGGATCGCCGCGCTCCCCGGCTACTCCCTGCTGGACGACCAGCCCTTCTTCAAGGAGTTCGTGGTGCGCTGCCCCAGGCCCGCCCGGGAGATCAACGAGGACCTTCTGGACCTGGGCATCATCGGCGGGTTTGAGGTGGGCAATGTCTGCCCCGGCCTGGACGACTGCCTGATGTTCTGCGTCACGGAGGTGAACTCCCGGGACGAGATTGACGAACTGGTGGAGGCCCTGGAGGAGGTGGGATCATGACCGAGCCCTTGATCTTTGAACTGAGTTCGCCCGGGAGGTGCGCCTGCTTCCTCCCCGACCTGGACGTGCCGGAGGCCGATCTGCCGCCGGCCGAGTGGCTGCGGAAGGACCTGCCCCTCCCCGAGGTGGGCGAGGCCGATGTGGTGCGCCACTACGTGCGCCTCTCCCAACTCAACTACGGCGTGGACATCGGCATGTACCCCCTCGGGTCCTGCACCATGAAGTACAACCCCAAGGTCAACGAGGTGGCCTGCCGCCTGCCCGGCTTCGCCCAGACCCACCCGTACCAGCACGAAAGCACGGTCCAGGGGAACCTGGCCCTGATGTACGAACTGCAGGAGATGCTCAAGGAGATCGCCGGCTTTGACGCAGTGTCCCTTCAGCCGGCGGCTGGGGCCCACGGCGAACTGACCGGCATCCTCATCATGCGCAAGTACCTGCACGACCAGGGCGAGGTGCAGCGGAACAAGGTCCTGGTCCCCGATTCGGCCCACGGCACCAACCCGGCGTCCACCTCCATGAGCGGCCTCCAGGTGGTGGAGATCAAGTCGGACGCCCGGGGCAACGTGGACTTGGAGGACCTCAAGGCCCACCTGGACGACACGGTGGTGGGCCTGATGCTCACCAACCCCAACACCCTGGGCCTCTTTGACGAGCATGTGGAGGAGATCTGCCGCCTGGTGCACGAGGCCGGGGGCCTGGTCTACGCCGACGGGGCCAACCTGAACGCCCTCCTGGGCAGCGCCAAGATGGGGGACCTGGGCTTTGACGTGATGCACTTCAACCTGCACAAGACCTTCTCCACGCCCCACGGCGGGGGAGGGCCGGGGGCTGGCCCGGTGGGGGTGGTGGCGAAACTGGCGCCCTACCTACCTGGCCCCATCGTGGAAATGCGGGAGGGCCCCTGCGAGGCGTGCGGCTCCGAGGAAGGGGAACTCTGCTTCCACCTGGTCATGCCCGAGCGGAGCATCGGCCGGGTGAAGTCCTTCTATGGCCACTTCGCGGTCATGGTGCGGGCCTACACCTACATCCGCATGCTGGGGGCCGCGGGCCTGCGGGAGGTGAGCGAGAACGCCGTCCTCAACGCCAACTACCTGCGGGTCCTCATCAAGGACACCTACCCGGTGCCCTACGACCGCATCTGCATGCACGAGTTCGTGGCCGAAGGGCGCATTGAGGGCGCGCCAGACGTGCGGGCGCTGGATATCTCCAAGCGGCTCATTGACTACGGCTTCCATCCGCCCACCAACTACTTCCCCCTCATCGTCCCTGAGGCGCTGATGATTGAGCCGACGGAGACGGAGAGCAAGGACACGTTGGAAGCCTTTGCCTACGCCCTGCTCAAGATCGCCGAGGAGGCCCGCACGAACCCCCAGGTGCTGCACGAGGCGCCGCACAACGCCCCTGTCCGCCGGCTGGACGAGGTGCGGGCGGCCCGCCAGCCCATCCTGCGGTGGAAGCCGGGTGCAGGCCAGTAGTAGGGAGATCCGCCTTGCTGGAACTGCATGGGGCGCACAACGTGCGCCCCATGCGCTTGTTATGGCCCTGGGGGTCACAGGGGGAAGCCGCCATCCGTCCTCCTTTCGTTGACGGCCCAGGCTCTCCCACCTCTCCCTTGCCCCTTGGACGCAACGGCACGGAGGTTGCACCGTCTTATAGGTGGATGCCATCCCGATGCGGCGGAGGGGTTCCGTGCAGCCCGCACCCATGCGCTCTAGGTGGGCCTGGTTTGCTGTGCTTGCCGGAGGGCTGCTCCTCCTGGCCTGGGCGGCCTGGCCAGCAGGAGCCGCCCAGGACCCCGCGGAACGTCGCCTGACCACGGGCGGGGATGCCCTCTTCGTGGTCTGGGCGGACCCGGAAACGCTCCTCTTCACCCGCGCCAACCCCCTGGCCCCCGAAGGGCCTGGCCCCCTCTGGGCTGTCTCGCTGCGGACGGGGCACACTACCCTTGCCCCAGAGGGGATGGCGGCGCCTCCCCCCACTCCTACCGCCACGCCGGGGGCCACGTGGACGGTGGACCTCAGGCCCGACGGGCTGTGGGTTCGGGGGCCCGCGGGCGCACAGCGCCTCGCGGCCCAGGCCGCTGCCCCGGTCTGGTCGCCGGAGGGCAGGCGGCTGGCCTTCCTGGCCTGGGAGGAGCCGACCCAGCCCTGCCTCCGGGTCTGGGAGGCGGCGGGAGCCTCGGACCGGTGCCTCTTCCAGGTCACGCAGGGGTACCTGAGCCGGCCAGACTGGGCGCCGGACGGAGCGAGCCTCCTGGTGAGCGTCACGCCAGCGGGGGCCGAGACCCAGGCCCTTTCGGAGATCTGGCTGGTCCCCGCCGATGGCAGCGGGGCGGTCCGCCTGACCTGGGACGACCAGGAGCACGGCGAGCCGCGCTGGTCGCCGGACGGACGGTGGATCGTCTTCCGGCGCGGGGGGGACCTGTGGGCCATGCCCGCTCCGCAGGGGAGCGCGACAGGGCCGGCAACCCCACAGAGCGCGCCCCGGGCAACGCCCCAGCCCTCTGCAACGCCTGTCCTGGCGTACCGAGCCGCGGTCACGGCCCTGGCCCAGAAGCGCCCGCCAGCCACCATCCGCGTCATCCACCGCGCCGAGAACTACTACCGCGCCAACGTGCCTCCAGGGCAGATAGACGTCTTTGACTTTGAGACCTACGTGCGCCACGTCGTCCCCTACGAGATGCCCGCTTCGTGGGACGCTGAGGCCCTGCGGGCCCAGGCCGTGGCCGCCAGGACCTATGCCTGGCAGCGGGTCCTCGCCCGGGTTGGCCAACCGTGGGATGTCTCCGACTGGACCGACACGCAGGTCATGGGGCCCAACACGCACCCGGCCTCCGACGAAGCCGTCTTCGCCACCCGCGGCCAGTACGTGGCCTACGGGGGCGAGGTCATCTCGGCCATGTACAGCGCCCAGAACGGCAGCCCCACCCTCTGGTCCCCCTGGGGAACGCCCTACCTGCAGGCCGTGGACGACCCGGTCTGCTTCGGGGAAGAGCGACGGGGGCATGGCCTGGGCCTTTCGCAGGTGGGCGCGGCGCGGTGGGCTGCTTGGCACGGATGGGACTACCAGCAGATCCTCACCCATTACTACACCGGCGTCACCGTGGAACTCCCCCAGGGGACCTCGCCAGACGTGACGCCTCCCCTGGCGCAACTGGTGGCCCCTTGGCGGCACTGGTATGTGCGCTCCAGGTTCCTGTGGCTTTCCGCCAACGCCTCGGACGACCTGAGCGGCGTCGCGGCGGTGGAATTCCGGGCCCGGTACCGCGTGGGAGGCAGCCTTGTGGAAACCTTCCTGGGCACGGACACCGACGGTTCGGATGGGTGGACCTCTCTGTGGGACCTCTCGTCCGTGCCCCCACAGCCTCGGGATAGCGGGCTGGAGGTGCGGGTCCAGGCCCGCGACCGCGCCGGACATGCCTCTCGGGACGCCGGGTGGGTCCCCCTGGGACTGGACACCCTTCCCCCTACGGGCACGGTCCTGCCCCTGGCCTCGGTGGTCACGACGACGACCGTGCCCCTTTCCGTGGCCGCGGCCGACGCCGGGCCTTCCGGGCTCCTGGGCGTGGGGGTGAGCGCTGGCTGGTCCTGGGAAGGGGAGGACCTCCCCCACTGGCCGGGGACGGGAGAGGCCGTGGCCGACCCCCAGGCCCTGAACGGCGTGGCCTGGTGCGGACGCCGGGGCGTCCACGCGGCCGGCTACTGGTACGGCCCCTACACAGGGGCCCTTTTGCCTGGCCGGGCCTACCGCGCCCTCTTCCGCCTGCGCGCCAGCGACATCACCGATGGCGGCATCCTGGCCCTCCTGGACGTGGTGGACCAGGCTGGGGCGCGCCTCCTGGGCATCCGGCGGGTGCACGGCACCGACTTCCTCGCTTCCGGTGCCTACCAGGAGTTCCCCGTGGACTTCGTGTACCCGTGGGGGGACGCCAACGGCCTGGAGTTCCGGGTCTGGTTCGGCGCGGTGGGCGACCTCTGCCTGGACCGGGTCCAGGTGGTCACCTTCCCCGAAGCGCCTGTGGGAGGGAGGGTGCTTGCCCCCCTCTGGGGCCCACCCGGCCCGAGGGCCCTCGTCGCCCGCCTGGTGGATGGGGCGGGGAACGTCAGCCCCGACCTTCCCCTCTCCGTGGCCCTGGTGGACGAGACGCCGCCGGGCCCGTGGACCGGCTTTGCCCCCAGCGGGTGGGTGAGCGCGACCCTGTCTCCCCCCTGTTCCGTGCAGGTGGAGGACCCCTTGAGCGGCCTGGACCTCCCGACCGCCGCCTACCAGGTCTCGTCTGATGGCGGCGCGACGTGGGGGCCCTGGAGCGCCGCTTCCGCGGAGGCCCTCCTGAGCCCCTACTGGCCCCACACCCTCCTGGCCACGCCGGCCTTCGGCCGCGAGGGGGAGCACTGGGTGCGGTTCCGCGTCGCTGACAGGGCGGGCCTCATGGGCCTGAGCCCCGCCTTCCCCGTGCGCATAGACCGGACCCCGCCCCGGACCTGGGCGATCTCCCCGCCGGTGTCGGCCAGCCGGGAGTTCTCCGTACGGTGGGGCGGCGAGGACGCGCTCTCCGGCGTGGCCTCGTACGACGTGGAGGTCCGCGATGGCGGGAGCGGCCCCTGGCTGCGGTGGCTTTCGGCCACGGCCACCACGGAGGGGACCTTCGTGGGCGAGCCAGGCCACACCTACTACTTCCGGGTGCGGGGGCGCGACCGGGCGGGGAACGAGGGGGCCTTCCCCGCAGCCCCGGTCGGCGATACTGCCACCTACGTCCTCGGGCCCACGCCCACCCCGACCCCCACCCCCCTGCCCCCGCGGGCCTTCGTCCCCTGGGCCGCCCGGGAGGGGGACTAGCCGCCTTTCAGCGGTTGAAACCATAGGGGCGCACGGCCGTGCGCCCCTACTCCTGAACAGGGAAGGGGATTAGCTGCCTCTCAGCGGTTGAGACCGCCCCTTCAGGTCTGAAGCCCTTGCCTCGCCCCTACGATGTCCCTCTGCGGGGACGGCTGGGCAGGGGCGATTCACGAATCGCCCCAGAAGAAGCCGTCAACGAATGGAGGAACGAATAAACGAATGGCTTGTGCCCGCGCCGGGTCCATTGCTTGATCCATATGGGCGCAGGGCGTTTGCGCCCCTGCGGCTCTGGGCAGTTGGGGACGAGGACTGGCCAGAGTTCCCCCGGGTTGGCAACGCCCCTGGGTTGTGGCATAATACGCCGGGCCCATCTCCCCCCACCAGGAGGTGCGACATGAAGCGAGGGGCGTTCACCTTCGTCCTGCACTCCCACATCCCCTACTGCCGTCGGGCGGGCCGCTGGCCCCACGGTGAGGAATGGCTCCACGAGGCCATGGCCGAGACCTACATCCCCCTCCTTGTGGAACTTTACAACCTCCACGAGGAAGGAATCCCCGTCCGCCTGACCCTGGGCATCACACCTGTCCTCGCCGAGCAACTGGCCGACCCCCTGGTGTTGGACCACTTTGACGCCTACCTCCAGGAGAAACTCCAGGCGGCGGAGGGCGACATCGTCCGCTTCCGGGAGAAGGGGCGAGACCCCCTCCGCTTGGAACTGGCCCACTTCTACCGGGACCGGTACGCGGGGGTGCAGCAGGCCTTCCGCGAGCGCTTCGGCAGGGACCTCATCGGCGCCTTCCGGCGCCTTCAGGACGCCGGCGTCGTGGAACTCCTGACCTCGGCGGCCACCCACGGCTACCTCCCCCTCCTGGAGCGGGATTCTTCCATCCACGGGCAACTGGCCGTGGGCGTAGCGGCCTACCAGCGCCACTTCGGGCGTGCCCCGCGGGCGATCTGGCTGCCGGAGTGTGCCTACCGGCCGGCCTTCTATGCCGACCGGCCCGACGGGCGCTACTACAAGCCCGGCCTGGAGGAGTTCCTGCAGGACCTGGGCCTTGGCCTCTTCTTCAGCGAGACCCACACCATTGAAGGGGGCCGGCCGGTGGGCAAAGCGACGGACGAAGTCGTGGGGCCCTACGGCAACATCCCTCGCCGCTACCTGGTCCCCCTGCCGGAGGAGTACGCCGAGCCCCCCCTCCGCACCACCTACCTCCCCTACTGGGTGGGCCTGTCGGAGGTGGCGGTCATCGGCCGCAACAACCGCACCGGCATGCAGGTCTGGTCGGCTGACTGGGGCTACCCCGGCGACGCCGACTACCGGGAGTTCCACAAGAAGGACGGCGTCTCCGGGCTCCAGTACTGGCGGGTGACCGGCCCCCGTCTGGACCTGGCCCACAAGGACTTCTACCGGCCGGAATGGGCTCGCTACAAGGTGGAGCAGCACGCCGAGCACTTCTGCCAATTGGTGGAGACGCTCCTGTGCGAGTTCCACGCCGAGACGGGCCGCTTCGGCATCTGCGCCTCCAACTACGACACAGAACTCTTCGGCCACTGGTGGTTTGAGGGGGTCTCGTGGCTGGGGGCAGTCCTGCGGCGGCTGGCCCGGAGCGAGGTCGTGGACCTGACGACGGCCAGCGCCTATCTGGAGGCCCACCCTCCGGAGGAGACGCTGGTCCTGCCCGAGGGCTCCTGGGGGGCCGGCGGCACGCACTTCACCTGGGACAACCCCGACACCCATTGGATGTGGGCTCCCATCCACGAGGCGGAGCGCAAGATGGAGGAGGTCGTCGCCCGCTACCCCCAGGCCACGGAGGA
>DAOTYM010000234.1:0-12342 GCA_034434775.1 Anaerolineae bacterium
GTCGGACAGGCTCGTCCAGGTGACGGTGAAGGCGTTGGTGCGGGTCCAGGTGGAGGGGTGGCTCTGGATGTTGATGGGCGGCAGGGGCGGCGTGACGTCAATCCCCACCGTGCCTTCCTGGATGGGCTCCAGGTTGCCGGCCAGGTCCGAGGAGCGGAATTGCACCAGATGCTGCCCCTCGCCGCGGACCACAAAGGAGGTCCCCACCTGCCAGGAGCCGCTGTCCACGCGGTACCAGGTGCGGTCCACCCCGGAGGCGGTGTCGGTGACGGTGAGGGTCACGGTCACGTCGGAGTGGAACCAGCCGTTGTCGCCAGGGACCCCTTCCTGGTGGTAGGTGGTCGTCGGCGGGGTCATGTCTATGCGGAAGGTGACCAGGTCCACCTCTTCCCGGTTGCCGGCCCGGTCTTCCGAGGCGTAGAGGACGGTGTGGTTGCCATCGCCGCTGACGACGGTGC
The DNA here is from genome assembly GCA_034434775.1 of Anaerolineae bacterium. GTDB lineage: Bacteria > Chloroflexota > Anaerolineae > DTPP01 > DTPP01 > DAOTYM01. The sequence goes on from DAOTYM010000234.1 coordinate 459, forward strand.
TCAGGCCGTAGCCCCAGGCCCCGCCATCCACCTGGTAGTGGGTGGCATCGGGGCCCGAGGTGCTATCCTGGATGGTGAAGGACACCGTCACGGGCCCGGTATACCAGCCCATCAGCCCCAGAGGACCCAGCAGGTCCACCGTAGTCGTCGGCGGGACCGTGTCAATGGAGACGGTCAGGGTGCGGGTAGGCTCCATGTTGCCCGCGCCATCCAGGGCGTAGAACTCCACCTGGCGCTGGCCATCGCCGCTCACGCCGAAGGTGAGGGCGGTGTCCCACGGGCCCCTGTCCACCCGGTGGCGGATTTCCGGCACCCCGGAGAGGTTGTCCGTCCCGCTCAGGGTCACCTGGACGGTGCCGGTGTACCAGCCGTTGCGCCCCAGGGGGCCGTTCAGCGAGGCGTTGCTCGTGGGCGGGGTGATGTCGTACCAGAAGGCCTGGAGTTTGACGTTGCGGTTGGCGTGGTTGGCGTTGCCCGCGGCGTCCTTGAGCCAGACAAAGACGTCGTGCTTCCCTTCCGAGGGGACGGCAATGCCGGTGATGACGTTGGTCGTGGTGACCCACGTCCCATCGGTGGGGAAGGTCGGCTCGGCGTTCAGTTTGTAGTAGGCCCCCACCACCCCAGAGAGGTCCACGGGGTTGGTCCAGGTCAGGGTGAAGGCGTTCGTGTTGGTCCAGCCGGAGGGGACGCTCACCAGGCCGGTGGGCGCGCCAGGGGCTGTGGTATCCAGGTACAGGGTGGTCACGCTGCGCTTGGTGTGGTCGGCGTTGCCCGCGCCGTCCCGCAGCCAGACATAGATGGGGTGGGTGCCATCGCCGCTCACGGCGATGCCGGTGATCTGGGTGAGGTTCTCGCCCGGCACCAGCGTGCCATCGGTGCGGGAAATGGGCGGGGCGTCCAGTTTGTAGTAGGCACCGCTCACCCCCGAGGGGTCCCCGGGGTTCTCCCACGTCACGGTGAAGGCGTTGGTGCGGGTCCAGGTGGCCGGGGAGGCGGTCAGGTTCAGGGGCGCGCCGGGCTCTACGGCGTCAATGTAGAAGGGGCCCAGGTGCACGGCCCCCGGGGCCCAGTTGCCGGCCACATCGCGGGTCCGCAGGTGGAAGTAATGGTTGTTGCCATCTGGCAGGGGAGGGCTGCTGACGCTGTCGCCCGTGGTGTCCACAGTGGTGTCGGGCAGAGTGCTGGGCAGGGTATCCCACACGTAGGAGTAGCCGTACACCCCGCTTTCGCCGTCGGAGGCCCCGGACCAGGTGACTTCCACCACGGGGTTGGGGGACCAGACGCCCACGGTGTGGCTAGTGCTGGTGAGGACGGTGGGGTTGGCCGGCGGCGTGCCATCGTAGCGGAGGGTTCGGGTGCGGGCGCTGGCGTGGTTGGCGTTGCCAGCCGCGTCCCGCAGCCAGACGTAGGCCGTGTGCTCCCCCGTGCCGGGCACGGCGATGCCGGCGATGGTGTTGGTGGTGGTCACGAAGGTGCCGCCGGCGGGGCCAGTGGGCGGGACGCCCAGTTTGTAATAGGCCCCCACCACGCCCGAGAGGTCCGCCGGGTTGGTCCAGGTGAGGGTGAAGGCGTTGGTGGCGGTCCAGGACGAGGGGTCCACGGCGAGGCCCGCTGGCGGGCCCGGGGGCGTGATGTCGTAGCGGAGGGTGGTCGTCGCCCGCTGGCTGGCGCTGACGTTGCCAGCCGCGTCCCGGAGCCAGAGGTAGAGGGCGTGTTCGCCCTCCCCAGAGACGGCCAGGTCGTCCAGGCGGCTGGGGTGCCCGGTGAAGGTCCCGTCGGTGTCGGAGGCCGGCGGCGCATCCAGTTTGTGGTAAGAGCCGACGACGCCCGACGTATCCGCAGGGGCGATCCAGGTGACGTCAAAACTGTTGACGTTGGTCCACCCCGGGGGCGCAACCTGGACGTTAGACGGCGGCCCCGGCGGCGTGCCGTCGTAGTAGAGGGTGGTGTTGGCCAGGTTGCCGTGGTTCACGTTGCCAGCGGCGTCCTTGAGCCAGACGTAGACGAGGTGGGCCCCTTCCGTCCCCACGTGGATGCCAGTGATGGTGTTGGTGGTGGTCACGAAGGTCCCGTCGGTAGGGAAGGCTGGCGGGGCATCCAGCCGGTAGTACGCGCCCACGATGCCCGAGGTATCCGCGGGGTTGGTCCAGGTCAGGGTGAAACTGTCCGTCGTGCTCCAGTTGAGGGGGCTGGCGGTCAGGCCGATGGGCGCGCCGGGGGCCTGGGTGTCAATGCGGAAAGGCCCCAGGTGCACGGCGCCCGGCGTCCAGTTGCCAGCGTCGTCCCGGGTGCGCAGGTGGACGTAGTGGCTGCCGCCATCGGCGAGGGGCGGGCTGGAGGTAGAGGTCCCTGCCGTGTCCTGCACCGTGTCGGGCAGGGTCGTCGGCGACGTATCCCAGAGGTAGGAGTACCCGGCCACGCCGCTCGTGGCATCCGATGCGCCCGACCAGACCACGTCCACCGTGTTATCCGTGGACCAGACGCCCACGACGTGGCTCGTGCTGGTGAAGACGGTGGGGTTGGAAGGGGGCGTGGGGTCCACCAGGACGCCGTAGGGGAAACTGGTGTCGGTGACGTTGTCGGTATCCAGGATGCGGAAGTCTATGCGGTTCAGGGTGCCCGACTCCACGAAGGAGACGGCCGGGGCGGTGATGTAGGCCGTGGTGGAGATGGGGCTGGTGGCCGTGGCCGGCGTCCAGGGGGACCAGTTCGCGCCGCCATCGGTGGAGTAGCGGTACTCGGCCGTGGCCGGCTGCACACCGACGGGGTCCACCACCTTGACGCTGCAGGTGACGACGGTGGCCGTGACCCAGCCGGTGGGGACGAAGTCGCTCCAGGCAGCAGAGGGGGAAGCAGCCTCCAGGGGCCGGAAGGCAGGCACGTCCAGAGCGGGCTGCACGGGGGCGGGCTGAGGGGCGCCCCAGATGGGATAGGCCATGGCCAGGAGGAAGCAGACGACGGCGCACTGCACGAGGATCTTCACGGCGCGCCCAGGTGCCCCGCGGGTCTCCATATCCTTCTCGCGCATCGCCCTGTTATGCCCAAGCCTCTGACGTGCCATGGACTCCTCCCCTCCCTGGGTCTGGAAGGCCGCCCCAGGCGCGGATGCAACCCCCTCCTCGTGGCCTTCCGCTTCTCATTAAAGATTTGACGGCAGGCCACGGAGAAGGATACGCCAGGGTATCCGCCTCCGGGTTGCCCCCGGGAGGGGTCAGTCGGCCTCAAAGCGGTACCCCAAGCCGCGCACCGTCACCAGGCGCCGCGGCTGGTCGGGGCGTTCTTCTATCTTAGCCCGAAGCCGGCGGATGTACACGGGAAGGGGGTTGGAGTCCCCCTCGTAGTCGTAGCCCCAGACGCTCTCCATCAGGGTGTCGTGGGTGAGGGTCTGGCCGGCGTTGCGCATGAGGCAGTGGAGCAGCCGGAACTCGGTGGGCGTGAGGGGCACGCTCCGCCCATCGGCGAAGTGGGCGGTGAGGGTCAAGGGGTCCAGGGTGATGCCCCCCACGGTCACCCGCTCCTGGGCCAGCCCGTTCAGGAGGTAGGCCTCAGAGCGCCGGAGGACCGCTTTGACGCGCGCCAGGAGTTCCATCGGCTCAAAGGGCTTGGGCAGGTAGTCGTCGGCGCCCAGTTCCAGCCCCAGCACGCGGTCGGCCGTCTCGCCCTTGGCCGAGAGGATGATGATGGGCACGTCCACCATCTGGCGGCGGAGGCGGCGGCAGACTTCCAGGCCGTCCACCTTGGGCATCATGACGTCCAGGATGATGAGGTCTGGCCGCTCTTCCTGCACGAGCCGGAGGGCCTCTTCTCCATCCGCGGCCGTGAGCACTGAGTACCCCTCCTCCCGCAGGAGGAAGGAGATCATCTTCACGCTGGGCGGGTCGTCATCCACCACCAGGACTCGCATGGCTGGCCAAGCCTCTCGCATGGGCGACGGGAAGGCCGCACCTGGGCACGCGGTGGCTTCCCGCGCCCCGTTCTCAAGGGGATTATACCATCCGCCGCGGGAACCGGCAAAACGCCTGGCGCAGGAGGCCCCTACCCGCTTTCGGGCGGCAGACCTCCGAGCACGCCCATGGATGTCCTGGCGAACAAGTTAAGGGCGGTACGCCAGGAAGCACTTACTTCTCCTGGAGGAGAGCCGTCAACGAATGGCCAACGAATAAACGAATGGACCCGGCCCGGGCGCGAGCCATTCGTTTGTTCGTTCCTCCATTCGTTGACGGCGCTGCCAAGCTGCCGATTCAAATCGGGGCCCTGGGTAGGGGCGATTCATGAATCGCCTTTTTGACGGGAGACGCATTCCGCGCTATCATGGGGCTGCCACCCAGCAGGACCCTGCACTCACCCAGGAGGATGCCATGGACCAGGTACGCCAGCCCGTAGACGTACAGGGCTACGACCCCGCCGAGACCCAGCGGTTCTACACCCGCCTGCGCGAACGCATCACGCGCTGGCTGGACCAGAACGCCAAGGTGGACCCCCGCGTGCGGGACGCCTTGCTCCTCCTGCCGGACTTCGTCGCCCTCCTGGTTCGCCTCATCGCCGACCCCCGGGTGGAGAGAGCCCTCAAGGGCCAGTTGATCCTGGTCACCCTGTACGTCCTGTCGCCCCTGGACCTCATCCCGGATTTCCTCCTGCCCCTGGGCCTGGTGGACGACACCGTGGCCGTGGCCCTGATGCTCAGCCGCTTCGCCCGCATCCTGGCGGAGCCCGGCGAGGAGGTCCTGCGGGAACACTGGGAGGGTCCAGGGGATGTCCTCGCCCAGATCCGACGCGTCGCCGAGGCGGCTGACTGGCTGCTCAACGAGCGCGCTGCGGGCTACCTGCGCCGCTGGCTGAGTTGAAGGCGCAGGAGGCCCCCATGCCCTCCAAACCCTTCCACCGCCACTACCGCGCCCGCCCCCTCATCTTCGGCCATCGGGGGGCGCGGGAGGCCGCGCCGGAGAACACCCTGGCCGCCTTCCAACGGGCAGCCGAGGCCGGGGCGGATGGGGTGGAACTGGACGTGCAGTGCACGGCCGACGGCGTGCCGGTCGTCTTCCACGACTGGACCTTGGACCGTACCACCGACGGCCACGGCCCCCTGGTCCAGCACACCTGGGCCCAACTGCGGGACCTGGACGCCGGGCGCTGGTTCGGCCCGGCGTTCGCCGGCGAGCGCATCCCCACCCTGGCGGACGTCCTGGCCTGGGCAAAGGCCCTTGGGAGGCCCTTCCTGGTCAACGTGGAACTCAAGGCCCGCGGCTGGGGCGACGGCCGCCTGGAGGAGGCGGTGGCCCGGGTCCTGGAAGAGAGCGGCCTCCTGGAGCAGGTCCTCGTCTCTTCGTTCAACCCGTGGGTCCTGCGGCGCTTCGGGCGGCGGATGCCCAACGTCTCCCTGGCGTTGCTGATGGCCCCGGACCAGCCCCTGCCCCTGCGGGCGGGGTGGCTGCGGCGCTTCTGCGGGGCCGATACGCTCCACCCCCACCACTCCCTCCTCACCCCCGCCTTCGTGAAAGGGATGCGGCGGCGGGGCATCTGGGTCAACACCTGGACGGTCAACGAGGTGGAGGCTCTGGAGCGCCTCTGGCGGTGGGGCGTGGGGATGGTCTGCAGCGACGTCCCAGAGCGGCTGGTGGGCGTGTGGGAGGGAGGGGGCGGCTAGAGGATGATCCGCCAGGGGTGGGTGTAGATGCGGAACTGCCCCCGCCGCAGGTAGCCCAGCAGGGTGCAGTTGAGCCGCTCCGCAAGTTGCACCGCCAGGGAGGTGGGCGAGGAGCGGGACGCCACGATGGGGATGCCCAGCCGCACTGCCTTGACCACCATGTCGTAACTGGCGCGCCCAGTGCTGACGAGGATCTTGTCCCCCAGGGGGATGCCCCGCAGGAGGCAGTAGCCCGTCACCTTGTCCACGGCGTTGTGGCGCCCCACATCCTCCAGGAGCACCACCAACTCGCCCTCCCGGGTGAAGAGGGCCGCGGCGTGGATGCCCCCGCTCTCCCGGTAGGCCCTCTGCCGGGGAGGCATCTCGGCGCTCAGCCCTTCCACCACGGCACGGGGCACCCGCAGGTCCTCCCGGCCCAGCGGGGCCAGGCCCAGGTCCACCTCCTCCAGGTGGACCCGACCGCACCCCGACCGGACCAGGGGCGTGACCTCACCGGCGGAGTTCCCCACAGGAGCACCCTCCCGCAGGGTGATGGACACCCGGTTCCGGGAGGCGTCCAGGGGGTCGTCGGGGGCGTCTGGCCTGAGGGCCAGCCGGCCGCAGTGCTGCACCAGGACCACGTCGTCAAAGGACCGGACCAGCCCTTCGCCCAGGCAGTAGCCCACGGCCAGTTCCTTCTCGTGCCCCGGCGTGCGCATGAGGACCGCCACCGGGCGTCCGTTCAGGACGACCTCCAGCGGCTCCTCGGCCACCACGCTCCCCTGCACCGTCTCCGGGCCGGCCCCGTCCCGCACGCGGAGGAATGGACAAGGCCAGCGGTCCAGGGGGACGCCCTCTTCCTTGTCGGCGGGGACGCTTGCCATGGAGCGCTCTCTCCTACGCCGTGGGGCGGGTCCCCGGGAGGGGGAACCGAGCACAGAGGGCCGCGACCTCTTCGCGCACCCGGCGCGCCACGGCCGCGTCGCCCCAGTGCTGGACCACGTCGGCGATCATGTCGCCGATGGCATCCATCTCCACCGGGCCGAAGCCGCGGGTGGTCACCGCCGGGGTGCCGATGCGGATGCCGCTGGTCACCCGCGGCGGGAGCGGGTCAAAGGGGATGGCGTTCTTGTTCACGGTGATGCCCACCGCGTCCAGGGCCTCCTCCACCTCCTTGCCCGTGCGGCCGCTGTGGCCCACATCCACCAGCATCAGGTGGTTGTCGGTGCCGCCGGCCACCAGGCGCAGGCCCCGCTCCTGGAGCCGGTGGGCCAGGGTCCGGGCGTTCCCCACCACCCGCTGCAGGTAGATGCGGAACTCCGGCTGGAGGGCCTCGCCGAAGGCCGCGGCCTTGGCGGCAATGACGTGCATGAGGGGCCCTCCCTGGATCCCTGGGAAGACGCTCTTGTCCACAGCCTGGGCGTGCTCCGCCTTGCAGAGGATGAGGCCGCCGCGCGGCCCGCGGAGGGTCTTGTGGGTGGTGGAGGTGACGAAGTCGCAGTAGGGCACGGGGCTGGGGTGGAGGCCCACGGCCACCAGGCCAGCGATGTGGGCGATGTCGGCCATCAGGTACGCCCCCACCTCGTCGGCGATCTCCCGGAAGCGGGCGAAGTCAATGACCCGCGGGTAGGCGCTCGCGCCGCAGACGATCATCTTGGGGCGGACCTCGCGGGCCTGCCGGGCGATGGCGTCGTAGTCCAGTTGCTCCGTCTCCCGGGAGACGCCGTAGAAGTGCACCTCGTACAGGCGGCCCGAGAAGTTGACCGGGCTGCCGTGGGTCAGGTGGCCGCCGTGGGCCAGGTGCATTCCCAGGATGCGGTCGCCGGGCTGGAGCACGGCGAAGTAGACGGCCATGTTGGCCTGGGAGCCAGAGTGGGGCTGGACGTTGGCGTGCTCCGCGCCGAAGAGGGCCTTGGCCCGCTCAATGGCCAGCGTCTCCACCTCGTCCACGTGCTGGCAGCCGCCGTAATAGCGGCGGCCCGGGTACCCCTCGGCGTACTTGTTGGTGAGGACCGAGCCCATGGCCTCCAGCACCGAGGCGCTGACGTAGTTTTCCGAGGCGATGAGTTCAATGCCATCCCGCTGCCGGCGCGCCTCCCGGGCGATGGCCTCGGCCAGTTGGGGGTCGCTGCAGGCCAGCGCGCCCTCCGGCCGGCCCCCCAGGAAACTCCACATGATGCCCGGCTCGCAGGGCTCCCCTTCCTTCTCCCACGGGCGCAGCCGGTCCCACAGGCGGTCAATGTCGCCCACTTCCCTGGTCATCTCCCCGTCTCCTCTGATGAGAAGAGATCACGAATGGCACGAATTCCATGACCCCACAGAGAGGAAAACATTCGTGCCATTCGTGTTCTCCCTGTGTCATTCGTGTTCTCCGAAGAGATCACGAATGGCACGAATGGGACGAATTCCACGAATCTTTAGAAGAAACATTCGTGTCATTCGTGTTCTCCTGGTAGTTCGCATCCTGCCCTCAGCCGAACAGTTCCTCCAATTTCCCGGCCAGGTCCTCCGGCCGGCCGGGGCGTCTCCCCCCGCCGGCCACCGCCTGGTAGAACGCCTCGTCGTAGTTGCGCGTCTGGACGACGATGGGCATGGGCACGGCGTGCCCCATCAGCAGGACCTGCTGCCGCGTGTCCAGGCTTTCCAGGGCCCCCCGCAGGAAGGGGCGGTTCCCCACGCCCGTGAGGACAGCCTCAATGTCCCGCTCCTCGGTCATCTTGCCCGTGACCCGGGTGCCAATCTGCGAGAGGACCTCTGTGTCAATGCCGCTGGGCCGCTGGTCAATGACCATCAGGGTCACGTTGAACTTGCGCATCTCCCGGGCGATGGTGCCGAAGACCGTCTGCCGCGCCGCCGCGGGGTTGAGGAACTTGTGGGCTTCCTCAATGGTGATCATCAGTTGGCGCGGCTTGTCTTCCTCCCGGCGGGTCTCCAGGTATCGGTTCCACTTGGCCTCGTATTGGCGCATGATGCGCCGGGTGATGACGTTGGCCACCAGCATGTAGTCCAGGAGCCGCTGGTGCCGCCCGAACTGCAGGATGACGTGCTTGCCCCCCTCCAGGACGTGCAACATCTCGTCCACCTGGTCAAAGGCAGCCTGGGGCTGGATGTAGGGGCGCCGGGCGACTTCTTTCAGTTTGCGCTGCAGGGCCTCGGTGGCGCCGGGGTGGGCGTTGGTCTCCGCACAGAAGGCCTGGATGGCCTCCGCGTCCATCTCCAAGAGAGCCCGCAGCCAGTCCTCGCCGTAGCGGTCCTGCAGGAGCCCGGCCGTGGCCTGGGCCGTGGAGGTCAGGTCCAGTTCCTCGCCCAGGAGGAGCACGTCCTCGGCCTCAATCTGGTTCAGGCCCAGGCGCAGCACGCCGTCCACCGCCCGCCCTTCCTGGCGGGATGCCCTCTCGTCCAGGGAGTACACGAGGACAGAGGAAGGGCCGAAGATCTCCCGCAGGCCCTTGGCCCACCCGCCTCCTTCCCGCTGCACGCTGTAGGCATACTCGTTGTGCATGTCAAAGATGAGGTTGCTGGCCAGGCCCTTGGCGATGATGCCGGCGAGGAGGAGCCGTGCCAGGAAGGACTTGCCCGTCCCCGACTGCCCGAAGATGCCGTTGGAGCGCTCCACAAAGCGCCGCAGGTCCAGGCAGATGGGGATGTCCTGGGTGAGGGGCGTGCCAACGGCGAAGTGGGCCTCGTCCTCCGCGCCGAACACGGCGGCGAAGTCCTCCTCCCGCGCTTCGCACAGGACGGCGAAGTGCATGGGGATGGTCTTCACCGGGCGAGGCCCCTCCTCCCCCACCAGGGCTGCCTCGGCCGCAGCCAGGGGCTCGGCAGGGCTCACGCGGCGCATCATCAGGTAGGGCTTGACCTGGACGGTGGCATAGGTGGCCGTGCCCTGCAGGACCTCCCGGAGGAACGCCGCGTCGTCCGGCGGGGGGTCGGCCTGGACGCGCGCATCGGTGGCGCGCAACTCCAGGTCGGTGATGGCGCTGAAGTAGAGGTACTCCTCCCCTTCCACGATGACGAAGTCCCCGATGCGCAACGATTCGGTGGAGACGCCGGGGTCCAGGCGCACCGTAAGCCCGGCGTTGAAGGCCCCGTCCGTCACCACACCCAGTCGTTTCCGGCGCATGGCTAGTTCCCTCCCTCCGGTGCGATGCCCGAAAGCACCGTCACCAGGCGGTCGTACTCCTCCTTGAGGAGCCGGGCCACCTCCCGCGCCGCCCGCCGCAGCCAGGCGTCGTCCCTCCCGCGGTCGGCGTAGGCCCGGCGGATGTGCGCCGCCAGCAACTGCTCGCTCGGCAGCGGCGTCTCGGCGGCGAGGAGCAGGCGGAAGTAGTCCAGCCGCTCTGTGAAAGCCCGCACCTCCTGGGGTGTGCAGACAGCCACGGAGTAGTGCAAAGGCGGGGGCTGGGGCGGCAGGACCTGGCGCACTGCACCACCCTCTTGCCACCCGACCAGGACGGCGTGGAACTCCGTGCGGATGGTGTGGACCAGTTCCGGGTGCTCCTGGTAGATGGCAGAGTCGTAGACCGCCTCGTCGCTGCGCCGCAGGGCCCGGCGGCCGGGCTGGAGGCCCACCGTCTCGCCGAAGCAGACCACGCCCAGGGCCTCGCCTCCGGCCACGAGGGGGGCCTTCACCAGGCTGCCCAGGGCCGGGGGCTGGTGCAGGGTGAAACTTTCGGCCACGAACCCCAGCGAATGGGTGGCGACAATCTCCCCAATGCGCGTCATATGCCTCGCTCCCGTTTGCTCCGCTCCTTGGCCGACCAGGGAAGGACCACCCGCCGGCGGGCGAAGGCTTCCTCAATCATTTCCTCCACCACCCGGCGGTCCGCGGTGGTGATGGCCGCCTGCTCGTGGGCCTCCTGCAGGGCCGGCGGATAGCCCCGGCCGCGCCGGCACTGGTCCACCACAGCCGCGTGGACCAGGTCCAGCGTCCGGGGGTCCTCCAGGACCCACAGGGGGGCCTCCACCCGCGCGATCTCCTGCCCGGCGTTGAGGTAGAAGAAGCCCACCTGGTGCTCCTTGTACTTCTCCAGGATGGGAGCGCGGCTCTGGAAGAGGTCCGACCGCTCCCCTTCCCTCAGGTAGATGAAGAGTTCCCGGTCCGGGACGCCGGCCAGGGAGGCGCAGGCTGAGTCCTTCCGCCCGGCCTCAAACTCGCAGCGCGCACAGTTGACCACCGCCTCGGGGCACAGGCCCACCCGCAGGGCGTTGACCACGTCGTGGGCCCCGGGGAGGCTGATGTAGTTGGCCACGGGGATGCCCTCCTGGGCGAAGCGGCCCAAAGTCTCAAGGAAGGGGCCGAGGAACTCCCCCTGGACCTCCTCCGGCACGTTCTGCAGGCCCCAGAGGATGATGACCCCGTCCGTCAGGGCCACCACCGGCCGCGGGGCCTGGCTGGCCACCTCAAAGAGGGTCGCCAGTTCCTCCACGGCCATCTTGGCCGAGAGGATGGCCCCTTCCACGGGCAGGGTGCGGTGCTGGAGGGCCAGGTAGACCTCCTCGTCGCGGAAGTAGAGGCGGCTGCGGGAATCCAGGATGGCCCCTGGCCGGGAGCCGTAGGTGATGACGGCGTAGCCGGTGTTCAGGACGTAGTAGCGCACGGGGAAGTGGCGGTCCGGCCCCATAGAGGAGCCATCGGCGGCGGCCACGGAGAAGTCCCGCGGGGCCTCCGGCGCGGGGAAGGCAGCGGCGAAGGCCCCCAACGGCAGGGCGGCGACGAACGTAGTCACCGTGCGGGGCTCCCCCAGGCGCGCCTGCACCTCCCGCGGGTCCAGCCTGCGGAGCGCCTCCCGCGCCCGCTCCACCCGCTGGCGGCGCTCCAGGGTGACCTCGCGGGAGGCCATCTCCTCAATCTCCCGGCCCAGGCTTCCCAGGCGTAGCGGCATCCCTCAACCTCCCAGAGTGGTGGGCTCGGGGAGTAGTCTAGCACAGTTCAGGTATGGGGGCAAAAAGGGGGGAGGAGGCCGATGCTTCCTCCCCACATCGGGACATCGGTAGGGGCAATTCACGAATCGCCCCTCCATTTTGGTAATCACTCCCAAAGGTAGTGCTTTTGGTGTATAATGGGGGCAGGAGGTGAGAGATGGCACGAAGACGTTCTCCAGACAACCCTGCTTGCCCCCACTGCGGGGCCGCCCACGTGATTCGCAACGGGCATAAGGATGGGCGGCAGCGGTGGGTGTGTCGGGCGTGTGGGCGCTCCTTCGGCCCCACGTTCGGCACCCCCATGTACCGCCTGCGGACCCCGCCAGGAGAGGTGGC